>NZ_JBEZKW010000014.1:0-146691 GCF_040651795.1 Streptomyces sp. NPDC048361 | reverse complement strand
CGGCGGCCGCGGTGCCCCCGGAGGGGTACCGCGGCCGCATGCAATGCTGGATGCGAGAACTACGCCGAACTACGCCGCTTCGCGGCGCAACGCGTGCATCGCCTTCTTCGTGACCTCGTCCACCTTGCCGAGCGCGGAGATCGTGATGACCAGCCCCTGCGCCCGGTAGTAGTCGATGATCGGCTCGGTCTCGCTGTGGTAGACCTCGAGCCGCTTGCGCACGGTGTCCTCGGTGTCGTCACCGCGCTGGTACAGCTCGCCGCCGCACTCGTCGCAGACGCCGTCCTGCTTCGGGGCGTTGTACACCACGTGGAAGACGTGCGCACTGTCGTTGCGGCAGATCCGCCGGCCGGCGATCCGCTTGACGACCTCGTCCTCGGGCACTTCGAGGTCGAGCACGGCGTCCAGCTTCACGCCGTCCGCCTTCAGCACCTCGTCGAGCGCCTCGGCCTGCACCACGTTGCGCGGGAAGCCGTCGAGCAGGAAGCCGTTCTCGGCGTCCGGCGCTTCCATGCGGTCCTTGGCCATCCCGATGGTGACCTCGTCCGGCACCAGGTTACCGGCGTCCATGTACGCCTTGGCCTGCTTGCCCAGCTCCGTACCCTGGCTGATGTTGGCACGGAAGAGGTCGCCCGTGGAGATGTGCGGGATCGCCAGGTTCTTGGCAAGGAACGCGGCCTGCGTTCCCTTGCCCGCACCGGGCGGTCCAACGAGGACGATTCGCATCAGCGGAGGAACCCTTCGTAATTGCGCTGCTGAAGCTGGCTCTCGATCTGCTTAACGGTTTCCAGACCCACACCCACGATGATCAGGATGCTCGTCCCGCCGAGCGGGAAGCTCTGGACGCCGCCGAAGATGATCAACGCCATTGTCGGTACGAGCGCGATCAGCCCCAGATACAGCGACCCCGGCCAGGTGATCCGGTTGAGTACGTAGCTCAGGTACTCAGCGGTCGGTCGGCCAGCCCGGATGCCCGGGATGAAGCCACCATACTTCTTCATGTTGTCGGCGACTTCCTCGGGGTTGAACGAGATCGCCACGTAGAAGAACGCGAAGAAAACGATCAGCAGGAAGTAGCTGACGATGTAGTAAGGATGGTCGCCCTTGGTCAAGTTGTCCTTGACCCAGGTCGCCCAGCCGGCCGTCGAGTTCGAGAACTGGACGATCAGCGCCGGGATGTAGAGCAGCGACGACGCGAAGATGACCGGGATCACACCGGCCTGATTGACCTTCAGCGGAATGTAGGTCGAGGTTCCGCCGTACGACCTGCGGCCGATCATGCGCTTCGCGTACTGCACCGGGACGCGGCGCTGTGCCTGTTCGACGAAGACCACGAGTCCGACCATGACGAGGCCGACCAGGAGCACGGTGCCGAACTCGATCCAGCCGCCGGCCAGGTGGCCCTGCTTCTTGATGGCCCACAGGGAGCTCGGGAAGCTGGAGGCGATCGAGATGAACATCAGGATGGACATGCCGTTGCCGATGCCGCGGTCGGTGATGACCTCACCGAGCCACATGACGCAGGCGGTACCGGCGGTCATCGTGACGACCATCGTGATGGTGGTGAAGATCGACCGGTTCGGGATGATCTCGGTGGCGACCTGGCAGCCACTGAAGAGCGCGCCGCTGCGGGCCGTGGCCACGAGGCCGGTGCCCTGGAGGATCGCCAGCGCCACGGTCAGATACCGCGTGTACTGCGTGATCTTCGCCGTGCCGGCCTGGCCCTCCTTCTTGAGGGCTTCCAGGCGCGGGATCACCACGGTCAGCAGCTGCAGAATGATGCTCGCCGTGATGTACGGCATGATGCCGAGCGCGAAGATCGTGATCTGCAGCAGCGCGCCGCCGCTGAACATGTTGACCAGGCCGAACAGACCGCTGTTCTGCTGAGCCTGGTCCACACAGGTCTGCACGTTCTTGTAGTTCACGCCGGGCATCGGCACATGCGTACCGAGCCGGTAGAGCACGATGATGCCGAGTGTGAAGAGCAGCTTCTTGCGCAGGTCAGGCGTCTTGAACGCCTGGGCGAACGCGGTGAGCACGGTGCCTCCTGCGACCCCCGCGCGCGTGCGTCAGGGTGACGGTCTTGAGGTTCGACGAATAAGGGACTGAAGGTCTTGAGGTCTTGATCTGCCAAAAATCCGTGCCGCAGCCGTCCAGGCACACAGCACGGAACTTAGACAGTGCACGCCACCTTACCGGCGACCGTGCCCCCCTAGGAACGACCAACCGGGGATGCCCCATTTGAGAGGCATCCCCGGTCGGATGTTCAAGCCATCAAGCTGTCTCAGACGAGCTCGGTGACGGTGCCGCCTGCGGCGGCAATCTTCTCCTTGGCGGAGCCGGAAACGGCGTCAACCGAAACCTGCAGCGCCACGGAGATCTCGCCCTGGCCCAGGACCTTGACGAGGCTGTTCTTGCGCACCGCGCCCTTGGCGACCAGGTCGGCCACCGTGACCTCTCCACCCTCGGGGTAGAGAGCGCCGAGCTTGTCCAGGTTCACGACCTGGAACTCGGTGCGGAACGGGTTACGGAAACCCTTCAGCTTCGGCAGGCGCATGTGAAGGGGCATCTGGCCACCCTCGAAGCGCTGCGGAACCTGGTAACGGGCCTTCGTACCCTTGGTACCACGACCAGCGGTCTTACCCTTGGACGCCTCACCACGACCCACACGGGTCTTGGCGGTCTTGGCGCCCGGGGCAGGACGGAGGTTATGGGCCTTCAGCGGGCTGTTCTCACCCATGTCAGTCGACCTCCTCAACCGTCACGAGGTGGCGGACGGTCTGCACCATGCCGCGGAACTCGGGGCGGTCCTCCTTGACAACCACGTCGTGCAGGCGCTTGAGCCCGAGCGAACGCAGGGTGTCGCGGTGGTTCTGCTTGCTGCCGATGTACGACTTCGTCTGCGTGATCTTGAGGCGGGCCATTAGACACCCGCTCCCGCACGAGCACGGAGCAGAGCCGCGGGGGCGACGGCCTCGAGGGGCAGACCACGGCGAGCCGCGATCTCCTCGGGACGCTGCAGGCCCTTGAGGGCCGCCACGGTCGCGTGCACGATGTTGATCGCGTTGGAAGAGCCGAGCGACTTCGACAGGATGTCGTGAACGCCGGCGCACTCCAGAACGGCACGCACCGGGCCACCGGCGATAACACCGGTACCGGGGGCAGCCGGCTTCAGAAGCACGACGCCGGCCGCACGCTCGCCCGTGATCGGGTGAGGGATCGTGCCCTGGATGCGCGGAACCTTGAAGAAGTTCTTCTTGGCTTCCTCGACACCCTTGGCGATGGCCGCGGGAACTTCCTTGGCCTTGCCGTAACCGACACCTACAGTGCCGTCACCGTCGCCCACCACGACCAGCGCGGTGAAGCTGAAGCGGCGACCACCCTTGACAACCTTGGCAACGCGGTTGATCGCGACAACGCGCTCAACGTAAGCGGTCTTCTCGGCGGCAGCGCCACCGTCGCGACCCTTCCGGTCCCGCCGCTCGCCGCCACCGGCACCGCTTCCGCGGCGCTGGGGTCCAGCCATTGGATTTACCTCTCTCTGTTACGTCCGTTAGTCCCGGAACCGGGGCTTAGAACTTCAGCCCGGCTTCGCGGGCGGCGTCAGCCAGAGCGGCAATGCGCCCGGCGTACCTGTTGCCACCACGGTCGAACACGACGGTCTCGACGCCGGCGGCCTTGGCGCGCTCGGCGACCAGGGCTCCGACCGACTTGGCCTGCGCGGACTTGTCGCCCTCGCCACCACGGATCGACGCGTCCAGAGTCGACGCCGACGCCAGGGTGTGACCCTTGAGGTCGTCGATGACCTGAGCGGTGATACCGCGGTTGGAACGCGTCACGACGAGGCGCGGACGCTCCGCCGTACCCGACACGTGCTTGCGAATGCGGACGTGGCGACGTGCCTTGGCGGCACGCTTGTAAGCGTCGCCCTTGGCGATCTTCACACCGTATGCCATGGCTTACTTACCAGCCTTTCCGACCTTGCGGCGGATGACTTCGCCGGCGTACTTGACACCCTTGGCCTTGTACGGGTCGGGCTTCCGCAGCTTGCGGATGTTGGCGGCGACCTCGCCGACCTTCTGCTTGTCGATGCCCTCGACCGAGAACTTCGTGGGCGACTCGACCTTGAAGGTGATGCCTTCGGGGGCCTCGACCGTGATCGAGTGGCTGTATCCGAGCGCGAACTCCAGGTTGGAGCCCTTCGCCTGGACGCGGTAACCGACACCGCTGATTTCGAGCGCCTTGATGTATCCCTGGGTCACACCGGTGATCATGTTGGCCACCAGCGTGCGGGACAGGCCGTGCAGGGCCTTGTTCTGACGCTCGTCGTTGGGGCGGGTGACGTTCAGAACGCCGTCCTCACCCTTCACGATCTCGATGGGAGCCGCAACAGCGTGCGTGAGGGAACCCTTGGGGCCCTTCACGTGGACCGTACGGCCATCGATGGTGACGTCCACACCGGCGGGAACCTGGATGGGGAGCTTGCCGATTCGCGACATTGGCTTTTCCTCCGTTCCCGACTACCAGACGTAGGCGAGGACTTCCCCACCTACGCCCTTCTTGCCTGCCTGCTGGCCGGTGAGCAGACCGTGGGACGTGGAGATGATCGCCACGCCCAGGCCGCCGAGCACCTTCGGCAGGTTGGTGGACTTCGCGTACACGCGCAGACCGGGCTTCGAGATCCGCTTGATGCCCGCGATGGAGCGCTCACGGTTCGGCCCGAACTTCAGCTCGAGGACGAGGCTCTTGCCGACTTCGGCGTCCTCGACCTTCCAGCCAGTGATGAAGCCCTCCTGCTGGAGGATCTCCGCGATGTGCGACTTGATCTTGCTGTGCGGCATCACGACGGAGTCGTGGTACGCCGAGTTAGCGTTGCGCAGACGAGTGAGCATGTCTGCGATCGGGTCAGTCATGGTCATGAATCGGCCTTCGGCCTCTCTCGCCGCGGTTTCCTGTATGCGCCATCCCTCTCCCCACTCAGTGGCGGGACGGGTGCGGTGCGGGGACCTACGGCGTAGTAAGTCGTTATGGGCGGCGGACGCCCAACCCCACAAGCCTACGGCATGGGGAGTCGGGCCTCCGCCGACCAGATACTTACCGAGAGCGTCCGGAAATTCCCAAGTCCCGAAGGACAGAGGGGAATTACCAGGAGCTCTTGGTTACGCCCGGCAGCTCGCCACGGTGAGCCATCTCACGGAGGCACACGCGGCACAGGCCGAACTTGCGGTACACGGAGTGGGGACGACCGCAACGCTGGCAGCGCGTGTAACCGCGCACACCGAACTTGGGCTTGCGGGCAGCCTTCGCGATGAGAGCCTTCTTCGCCATCTCGCTTACGCCTCCTTGAAGGGGAAGCCGAGGTGACGAAGGAGGGCACGGCCCTCGTCGTCGTTGGTCGCCGTGGTGACCACGGTGATGTCCATACCCCGGGTACGGTCGATCTTGTCCTGGTCGATCTCGTGGAACATGACCTGCTCCGTGAGACCGAAGGTGTAGTTGCCACGGCCGTCGAACTGCTTCGGCGACAGACCACGGAAGTCACGGATACGCGGCAGCGCGAGCGACAGCGTACGGTCCAGGAACTCCCACATGCGGTCACCGCGGAGGGTGACGTGGCAGCCGATCGGCTGACCCTCACGCAGCTTGAACTGCGCGATGGACTTGCGGGCCTTGGTGACGGCCGGCTTCTGTCCGGTGATCGTGGTGAGGTCGCGAACCGCGCCGTCCATCAGCTTGGAGTCGCGGGCGGCGTCGCCCACACCCATGTTGACCACGATCTTCACGAGGCCGGGAACCTGCATGACGTTCTCGTACGAGAACTCCTCACGCAGCTTGCCCGCGATCTCCTCGCGGTACTTCGTCTTGAGACGCGGAGTGGTGGTGGTAGCCATCAGATGTCCTCACCCGTCCGCTTGGCAACGCGGATCTTGTTGCCCTCGTCGTCGAAGCGGAAACCGACGCGGGTGACGACCTTGTTGCCGTCCTTCTCCACGACGAGCTGAACGTTGCTCACGTGGATCGGGGCCTCGGTCGTCACAATGCCACCGGTCTGCGAACCGCGAGCGGTCTGGCCGGCCTTGGTGTGCTTCTTGACCCGGTTGACACCCTCGACCAGGACGCGGTCCTCGCGGGGGAAGGCCGCGATGACCTTGCCCTGCTTGCCCTTGTCCTTACCGGTGATGACCTGAACCAGGTCGCCCTTCTTGATCTTCATGCTTACAGCACCTCCGGCGCGAGCGAGATGATCTTCATGAACTTCTTCTCGCGCAGCTCCCGGCCCACCGGGCCGAAGATGCGGGTGCCGCGGGGGTCGCCATCGTTCTTGAGGATGACGGCCGCGTTTTCGTCGAAGCGGATGTACGAGCCGTCCTGGCGACGGCGCTCCTTGACGGTGCGCACGATGACAGCCTTGACGACGTCACCCTTCTTCACGTTGCCACCGGGGATCGCGTCCTTGACGGTGGCGACGATGACGTCACCGATACCCGCGTAGCGGCGACCTGAGCCACCGAGCACACGGATGCAAAGGATTTCCTTTGCACCAGTGTTGTCGGCGACGCGCAGTCGCGACTCCTGCTGGATCACGTCTATCTCCTGATCGTCTGCCGGTTCCCGGTGGGGGCCACGGACCTCTTGCGAGGTGCGGCCCCCACCGAGCCTGGCGGAACCACTCTGAGGGAAACCCCTCAGAGAATTTCCTTACTTGGCCTTCTCGAGGATCTCGACGATGCGCCAGCGCTTGCTCGCCGACAGCGGACGCGTCTCCATGATGAGGACGCGGTCGCCGACGCCGGCAGCGTTCTGCTCGTCGTGCGCCTTGAGCTTGTTGGTACGGCGAATGACCTTGCCGTACAGCGCGTGCTTCACACGGTCCTCGACAGCGACGACGACGGTCTTGTCCATCTTGTCGCTGACGACCAGACCCTCACGGGTCTTGCGGAAACCGCGCGCTTCAGTCGTCTCAGTCACATTCTTCTCGCTCATCAGGCGCTCTCCACCGTCTCGATGCCCAGCTCGCGCTCGCGCATCAGGGTGTAGATCCGGGCGATGTCCTTACGGACGGACTTGAGCCGACCGTGGTTCTCGAGCTGGCCCGTCGCCGCCTGGAAGCGGAGGTTGAACAGCTCTTCCTTGGCTTCGCGGAGCTTGTTGAGAAGCTCCTCGTCACCCAGCTCGCGCAGTTCGGACGCCTTGGTTCCGGCCGACATCACGCCTCACCTGCCTCGCGCCGGACGATGCGGCACTTCATCGGGAGCTTGTGAGCGGCTCGGGTGAGCGCCTCACGAGCAATCTTCTCGTTCGGGTAGGACAGCTCGAACATCACCCGGCCCGGGTGAACGTTCGCGACCCACCACTCCGGAGAACCCTTACCGGAACCCATGCGGGTCTCGGCAGGCTTCTTCGTGAGCGGGCGGTCCGGGTAGATGTTGATCCAGACCTTGCCGCCACGCTTGATGTGGCGGGTCATCGCGATACGAGCCGCCTCGATCTGGCGGTTGGTCACGTACGCCGGCGTGAGGGCCTGAATGCCGTACTCGCCGAACGCAACCGTCGTACCACCCTTGGCCATACCGCGGCGCTTGGGGTGGTGCTGCTTGCGGTGCTTGACCCTACGGGGGATCAGCATTTCGGTCAGGCCTCCGTTCCGGTGCTCTCAGCCGGAGCGGCGGCGGCGGGAGCCTCGGCCTTGGGGGCCTCGGCAGCCGGCGCAGCCTGCTGCGGCTTGCGGCCGCGACCGCCACGCTCGCCGCCACGACCACCGCGGCCACCGGCCGGACGGTCGTTGGCGCCACCACGGGCCGGGCGGTTACCCGCACGGGCCGCTGCGTTCTCGGCGCGGACCTCGGCGATGTTCTTGACATCGCCCTTGTAGATCCAGACCTTCACGCCGATGCGGCCGAAGGTCGTCTTGGCCTCGAAGAAGCCGTAGTCGATGTTCGCGCGCAGGGTGTGCAGCGGCACACGGCCTTCGCGGTAGAACTCCGAGCGGGACATCTCGGCGCCGCCGAGACGGCCGCCACACTGGATCTTGATGCCCTTGGCGCCGGCCTTCATCGTGCCCTGCATGCTCTTGCGCATGGCACGACGGAAGGAGACGCGGGAGGAGAGCTGCTCGGCAACGGCCTGAGCAACCAGCTGAGCGTCCATCTCGGGGTTCTTGACCTCGAGGATGTTCAGCTGGACCTGCTTGCCCGTGAGCTTCTCGAGGTCGCCGCGGATGCGGTCGGCCTCGGCGCCACGGCGGCCGATGACGATGCCGGGACGCGCGGTGTGGATGTCCACCCGCACGCGGTCACGGGTGCGCTCGATCTCAACCTTCGAGATGCCGGCGCGCTCCATGCCGGACGTCATCATCCTGCGGATGGCGACGTCTTCCTTGACGTAGTCCTTGTACAGCTTGTCGGCGTACCAACGGGACTTGAAGTCCGTGGTAATGCCGAGCCGGAACCCGTGCGGGTTTACCTTCTGGCCCATTACCGGGTTCCTTCCTTGCTGCTGACGACCACGGTGATGTGGCTGGTCCGCTTACGGATCCGGTAGGCACGGCCCTGAGCACGCGGACGGAACCGCTTCAGGGTCGGGCCCTCGTCCACGTACGCCTCGCTGATGACCAGCGAAGAGGCGTCGGTGTGGTCGTAGTTGTGTGCAGCGTTGGCAATGGCGCTGTCCAGCACCTTGCCAACCGGCACGCTCGCGGCCTGCGGGGCGAAACGCAGGACCGCCTGAGCCTCCGTGGCATCCATGCCACGGATAAGGTCCACCACGCGGCGGGCCTTCATGGGCGTGACGCGGATGTACCGCGCCTGGGCCCTGGCTTCCATGGTTGTCCCTTCGGTGTAAGTCATAGTCGTTACCCACCCCGCGTTAGCGGCGCTTCGACTTCCGGTCGTCCTTGACGTGGCCGCGGAAGGTGCGAGTCGGCGAGAACTCGCCGAGCTTGTGGCCGACCATCGACTCGGAGACAAACACCGGGACGTGGATCTTGCCGTTGTGCACCGCGATCGTGTGGCCGAGCATGGCCGGGATGATCATCGAGCGACGGGACCAGGTCTTGATGACGTTCTTGGTACCAGCTTCGTTCTGAGCGTCCACCTTCTTTACGAGGTGTCCGTCGACGAAGGGTCCCTTCTTGAGACTGCGCGGCATCTAAACCCGCTCCTAGCGCTTCTTGTTCGTCTTGCGGCGGCGGACGATGTACTTGCTCGATGCCTTCTTCGGCGAGCGAGTACGACCCTCCTTCTGACCCCACGGGGAGACCGGGTGGCGACCACCACTGGTCTTGCCCTCACCACCACCGTGCGGGTGGTCAACCGGGTTCATCGCGACACCGCGGACGGACGGGCGAACGCCCTTCCAGCGCATGCGGCCGGCCTTGCCCCAGTTGATGTTCGACTGCTCGGCGTTGCCGACCGCACCGATGGTGGCGCGGCAGCGGGCGTCGACCAGGCGAATTTCGCCGGACGGCATACGAAGGTGGGCCATCGTGCCCTCCTTCGCCAGCAGCTGCACCGAAGCACCCGCGGAACGGGCGAACTTCGCACCGCCACCGGGACGCAGCTCGATGGCGTGGATGGTCGTACCGACCGGGATGTTGCGCAGCGCCAGGTTGTTGCCCGGCTTGATGTCGGCCCCGGGGCCGTTCTCAACGCGGTCACCCTGGTTCAGGCCACGGGGCGCGATGATGTAGCGCTTCTCGCCGTCTGCGTAGTGCAGGAGCGCGATGCGCGCGGTGCGGTTCGGGTCGTACTCGATGTGAGCGACCTTCGCCGGGACGCCGTCCTTGTCGTGACGACGGAAGTCGATCACGCGGTAGGCACGCTTGTGGCCACCGCCCTGGTGACGGACGGTCACACGACCGGTGTTGTTACGGCCGCCCTTGCTGTGCAGGGGGCGGACCAGCGACTTCTCCGGCGTGGACCGCGTGATCTCGACGAAGTCGGCGACGCTGGAGCCACGACGGCCCGGAGTCGTCGGCTTGTACTTGCGGATACCCATTTCTCAGTCCTCGTCCGATATTCGGACCAGGGCGCTCCGTTAGGAGGCCTGGCCGAAGATGTCGATACGGTCGCCCTCAGCAAGGGTCACGATGGCGCGCTTGGTGTCGGCGCGCTTGCCGAAACCGGTCTTCGTGCGCTTGCGCTTGCCCTGGCGGTTGATCGTGTTGACCCCGGTGACCTTGACCGAGAAGACCGCTTCCACGGCCTGCTTGATCTGGGTCTTGTTGGAGCCCGGCTTCACGATGAACGTGTACTTGTTCTCGTCGAGCAGCGCGTAGCTCTTCTCGGACACAACCGGCTTGACAAGAATGTCGCGCGGGTCCGTGAAGGTCTTGCTGGTGATCTCGGCCATCAGGCCTCGCTCCCCTCGTTGTCATCGGCCTTGGGGCCAGACACGAAGGACTCGAAAGCGGCCTGGGTGAAGACCACGTCGTCGGAGACGATCACGTCGTACGTGTTCAGCTGGCCCGGCTCCAGGATGTGGACCTGGGGCAGGTTGCGGGCGGACAGCCACGCGGCCTCGTCGGCGCGCTCGACGACCAGGAGCAGGTTGGCGCGCTCCGAGATCTTGCCGAACAGCGTCTTGGCGGCCTTGGTGGAAGCCGTTCCGTCGACCACGCCGGTGACGACGTGGATGCGGGAGTGGCGCGCCCGGTCGGAGAGGGCACCGCGCAGGGCGGCGACCTTCATCTTCTTCGGGGTGCGCTGCGAGTAGTCACGCGGCTGCGGGCCGTGGACCACGCCACCGCCGGCGAACTGCGGCGCACGGGTCGAACCCTGGCGCGCGCGGCCGGTGCCCTTCTGGCGGTACGGCTTGCGGCCACCACCACGGACTTCACCGCGGGTCTTGGTCTTGTGCGTGCCCTGACGGGCAGCTGCCAGCTGTGCGACGACGACCTGGTGGATCAGCGGAACGCTGGTCTTCGCGTCGAAGATCTCCGCGGGGAGCTCGACGGTACCGGCCTTGTCGCCTGCCGGCGAAAGGATGTCAATGGTGCTCATTACCTCAAGCCCCCTTGGCCGCGGTACGGACCAGGACGAGGCCGCCGTTCGGACCGGGGACCGCGCCCTTGATGAGGAGCAGACCCTTCTCCGCGTCAACCGCGTGGATGGTCAGGTTCTGGGTGGTGACACGCTCGTTGCCCATGCGGCCGGCCATGCGCATGCCCTTGAAGACACGCCCAGGGGTGGCGCAGCCACCGATCGAACCGGGGGAGCGGTGCTTGCGCTGGACGCCGTGTCCGGCGCCGAGGCCCTTGAAGTTGTGACGCTTCATGACACCGGCGAAGCCCTTGCCCTTGCTCTTGCCCGTGACGTCGACCTTGACGCCGGACTCGAACACCTCGGCAGTGATCTCCTGGCCCAGCGTGTACTCGCTGGAGTCAGGGGTGCGGAGCTCCACCAGGTGGCGGCGGGGCGTCACGTCGGCCTTGGCGAAGTGACCCTTGAGGGGCTTGTTCACCTTGCGCGGGTCAATCTCGCCGAAGGCGATCTGGACCGACTCGTAGCCGTCGACGTCGTTCGTGCGGACCTGCGTCACGACACACGGCCCGGCCTTGATGACGGTGACCGGGACAACCCGGTTGTTCTCGTCCCAGACCTGGGTCATGCCGAGCTTCTCGCCCAGGACGCCCTTGATGTTCTTGCTCATCTCGGCCCGTCCCTTCAGAGCTTGATCTCGATGTCGACACCGGCCGGCAGGTCGAGGCGCATCAGCGAGTCAACCGTCTTCGGCGTGGGGTCGAGAATGTCGATGAGGCGCTTGTGGGTGCGCATCTCGAAGTGCTCGCGAGAGTCCTTGTACTTGTGCGGCGACTTGATGACGCAGTACACGTTCTTCTCAGTGGGCAGCGGCACCGGGCCTGCGACCGACGCACCAGTGCGGGTCACCGTCTCGACGATCTTCTTCGCCGACGAATCGATGACCTCGTGGTCGTAGGCCTTGAGCCGGATGCGGATCTTCTGTCCCGCCATGGCTACCTAGTAGTCCTTTGTCTCGTAACGCTCTGGAACCCGGGGGTTCTACTGACTTCCGCCTCCGACCCACGCGGTCGGGCGTGTCGCACTCCCTCTACGCAGAATTCCCATACGGGATTTCCCAACCAAGGGGATGCGGGCCACAGGACCTCGCAATCGGGGGCAGAACACCCACCGGACGCCTGGCCGGAGCCCCGCTGACACTTCCCGGAAGATTCCCGTACGTCCGCCCCTGATCAGGGGCGACGAGTACGATGGGACTCGCTTCCGGTCCTCCCGGCGGGAGACGCGCAGCATCGGCACTCAACCGAGCAACCCCGACAGTCTGCCACACCGGCCCACGGCCTGGCCAATCGCAGCCGGGAAGCGTACCCCACGTCACATGCGCTCACGCATTCGGCACGCATGCCGGGCCACCGCGGCCCGGGACCCGGCTCCCGACCCCGAGCTGCCCGGCCTCAGCCGTCGGGGGACGAACGCCCTCCAGGCGGCCCCAGAGCCCCGGCCTACAGCTGCGGACCGTGCCCGTGTCCCGCGCCAGTTCCCCGCGCCCCTGAAACCTCGGTCATCTGCCGAACGTGCCCGCTTGCTCGCGCAGTCCCCCGCGCCCCTGAAACCGATGACCGCCGACCACTATCGGTCTCGGTCATCTGCGGACCGCGCCCGCGTCCCGCGCAGCTCCCCGCGCCCCTGACGGGGCCGGCTCGGCAGAGGCCGCCTCGGCCCGTCCGGCATGTGGGGACGAGCGCCCTTGAGGCGCGATACGGGGGTGCAGGGGGCCGAGCCCCGGGGGCCCGGGACGCGGGGCACCGGGACCCGGCGTTCCCCGACGCCAAATGCCTTTCAAGCCCCGCAGGGAAATCCCCCACCCAACCCCTCCAGCCTCCCGTCACTCACACGAGTGACATCGCCCAACTCGGCTGGAATTACTGGCAGTTGACTGGCATATGCTCGCGCCGACAGCCCCGCTCGCCGGGGCGACGACAACCCCACACATGCATCGGCCCCCGGCCGGGACTGGCATCCCGATCGAGGGCCTGACCAACTAGGAAGCACTACCTTCCCGATGGCTCTTCAGAACCCTAGCGCGCCCCCGCACGCCTCGTCCCGCGTTCCCGACGGCACCACCCACTCCGGTGTCATTCACACCAACACCCGGCACACCAGTCGGTACACGGTCGTCGGCAACCACCTCGCCCAGCACCGCGAACTCTCCCTGCTCGCGATCGGCCTCGCCGTGCACATCCAGTCCCTGCCGGCCGGGGCCCGCATCGGCATCAAGGTGCTCGCCGACCGCTTCCCCGAGGGCGAGGCCCGCATCGCCGCGGCGCTGCGCGAGCTGGAGGCCCATGGATACCTGAAACGCAGCCGGGAGCGGCTGCCCAGCGGCCGGGTCGTCAGCCGTACGGTGTCCTGCAACCAGCCCGGGTCGAGCCACGCGACGCCATGCGCCCCGCCCAGAGCGAGGCGCACGGCGTCCACACCGCCCACGCCCCGCCCGCCCCGCAGAGCCGCACCGCCCCCGCCCCCGCTGCCCACCGCACCACTGCCTCGTACGGAACCCGCGCCGTCCCCCGAGGCCGCGGAACTCCTCAAGGGGCTGCGCCGCGACGAGCCCCGGCTCCTGCTCGCCGAAGGGGACGTACACCGCCTCGCTCCGCTCGTCGCCGCCTGGCTCGACCGCGGGGCCGACCCCGACGCCGTAAGCCGCACCCTGACCGCGGACCTCCCCGAGCCCCTGCGGCACCCGGCATCGCTGCTGGCCTACCGCCTCGCGGCGCTGCTCCCGCCACCCATCCCCGTGCAGGCCCGTCCGGATCCGCTCCAGAACTGTGAAACCTGCGACCGGGCCTTCCGGGGGCCGGCCCCCGGACACTGCCCCGACTGCCGACCCGACCTCCAGGAGGCCGCCTAGCATGAACGTGACGACCCTTGCCCCCGGGCAGACACCACAAGGAGCGCACGCCATGAGCATCGCCCCGGACGACGCACGGCGGGACACGGACCACCTGTACCGGACGATGCGGGAGTTCGTTGAGTCGATGGACGACACGCTTCCCGGCAAGTTCGAGATCACCAAGGAGGGGATCGTCCACGACATGATGGCGCCCGTCGGCCCCCATGAGTTGACCGCTCTGCGCGTACGCAAGCGCCTGGAGAAGGTCATGCCGGAGGAGATCGTGGCTCATACGGGAACACCCGACGTGGAGGCCGAGGCCGAGCGCGTCATGCGTCACCCCGACATCATGGTGATCGCCGAAGCCGATATGGAAGTACCGGCCTCCTTCGACCCCCGCACCCTCATCGCCGCCATCGAGGTCGTCTCCCGCTCCAACCCCGACAACGACTGGGTCGGCAAGATGCGGGACTATCCCCTGCTCGGCGTCCCCGTCTACGCGGTCTTCGACCCCCGCACGGGGACCGGCGCCGTACTGTCCGAGATCCACTCCACCCCCGACGGCCCCCGTTACGCGACCCGCAAGGACTTCGTCTACGGCGAGGACGTCACCATCGCCGACTGGACGATCTCCACCGATGCGCTACCGCGCTACCCCTAGGGCCCATACGCCGACGCGCCCCACCTCCGGTATCAACCAGGCCCGGGACAGGCGTAGTTGACGGTCAGCTGCCTGCCGCGTACGACACGAAGTCCGCCCAGGCGTCCGGCGGCAGCTCAAGCTCGGGGCCGCCAGTGGTCTTGGAGTCGCGGACGCGGACCGCGCCTGGGGCTGTGGCTACCTCGACACAGGACTCGCCGTTGGTGCCTCCGCTGTAGCTGCTCTTGAACCACGCCAACCCGGAGGCGTCCCTGGTGGGGGCATTGCGGATCATGTCTCTCCCAGCAGTCGTTCAATGAAGGCCAGCGACTCCCGAGGCGGGAGAGCTTGCGCCCGGATGGTGCCATATTGCAGCTCGATGATGCGAAGCTGTTTTGGGTCAGTGGTCGGTCGCCCGTTGAATTCGCCGTCGGCACGCCCCACCGCCGTCCCGTCCGGGAACTTCAGGAACTCGATCCTGCCGTCCAAGCCTGGATGTGCCTCGGTGTTCGTCGGCATGACCTGAAGCGTGACGTTGCGCAATCGCCCCACCTCCAGCAGACGTTCGAGTTGCTGCCCCCACGCCATTGTGCCCCCAACCTGTCGGCGCAGCGGGGCCTCTTCCAGCACAAAGTGGATCGAGGGAGCCGGCTCGCGCTCGAAGATCGCCTGCCGAGACAAGCGTGCGGCCACCATGCGATCCACATCGTCCGGCGAGTACGGCGGCTGCGCTGCGCCGATCAGGGCCCGGGCGTGCTCCGGCGTCTGCAACAGCCCCGCGATGATGTTGCACTCGTAGACGCCGATCTCGACCGCCTTGGCCTCCAGCTTCTTCAACTCCCGAACCTTCTTCGGATACCTGACCTTCGCCACGTCCTCCTTCATCGCCGAGATCAGCCCGCCCGCCCCCAGGACCTCGTCCGCCTTGTCCAGATACTCAGGCTGAGGGATCCGCTTGCCTCCCTCGATCTTGTAGACCATGTCCTCGCCATACCCCACCGCCTCCCCGAACTCGGCGGCCCGCATCCCCTTCGCCTCGCGGCGCAGCCTCAGCTGGCGCCCCACCGTCGCGACGACCGCCACACCCCAGTCGTCGTCCGGATCCACCTCCCAGCCCGGCTCGTCCGCCTCGCTCTTGAGCCGGCCCGCGTCGCCGTCCACCTGCCGCATCCCGCACCCCTCCGTCGTACGTCCACGCCGCATCGCCCTTACCCGTACCGCCCGTGCCGACAGCCACGACATCGCCGGACAAACTCCGGACAGTCACCGTACGGACCCGCCAAGTCACTGTTCACGGTATGCGCGCACCACCACGCTCGGTCACGTGAACCTGGAAAACTCCACCCAACCCCTCGCCCCTGCGCGGGAGTTCAGCGTTCTGCTGTCCTCCACGCCGCGTGGCGCCCACCTGGCCCGCTTTCTCGCCGCGGAGTGGCTGCGCACCTGGGGCCTGCTACCCGGCGTCATCGACACTGCCGAACACCTCGTCGCCGAGCTCGCCGCGAACGCCGTCACGCACGGCCGGCTCCCCGGGCGGGACTTCCGGCTTGCCCTCGACGCCACCGCCGACGTGCTCCGCGTCGAAGTGACGGACACCCGGGGCGACGAACTGCCCCGATACGAAACGCCATCGCCTGACGCCGAATCGGGACGCGGCCTGGTCCTCGTGGAGACGTTCGCGGATCGCTGGGGCGTCAGCCTCGGGCCCGTCCCCCGCAAGACCGTCTGGGCCGAACTCGACCTGTCAAGCGGTTCTTAAAGAAGAGGACCGGCCGGACCGGAGCGCGGTCCGCCGCGTTCCGGTGGTCGCGGCGGGAGCACTCATGGTCGCGGGCCCGCACAACATGCCGTTGATGACCGTGCCCGAGGAAGCTCGTGAACGCATCACCGGCTGTGATGATCCCGAGGCCCCGCCAGGGCTTGACGGGGAGGCCGAACCACGCCGCAGGCATGCCCCGCCCCTCATAGGCAACCCCGCCGCCCGCTCCCCCGTCTCACTGGGCGCGCCCGCCCTGGACGCGTGGACCAGGACGAGTGAGCGAGGGAGACAGGGCGGACGTGGGCGACACAACAGAATCGGCCGGGCCGGGGCGACGGGTCGTGCTCGGGGGTGCCGTCGCCGCGGGGCTCGCCGTCACCGTCGTGGGGTGTGCCGCGCCCCCGCCGGGGCGGGCGAAGAGGACGGCCGCCGTCTCCCCCCTCGCCACCACCCCCCGCACCCCCCTCCTCCTCCAGATCCTCGCCCACCCCGACGACGACCTGTACTTCATGAACCCCGACACCCAGCACACCCTGGACTCCGGCGTGCCACTGGTGAGCGTGTACGTCACCGGCGGTGAGGCCAACGGCGACAACCGGGTCGTCAGCGACACCTCGCCGCACGTCTACGACAAGGCCGCCTACTCGTCCGCCCGGCACCAGGGGCTGCGGCAGGCGTACGCCGTCCTGCTCGGGATGGACAAGTACACCCCCTGGCAGAAGTCCGTCGCCGAGCTTCGCGGCGGCCACCGCGCCGAGGTCACCGGGCTTCAACACCGGGGCCGCAGTGTGGAGTTGGTGTTTCTGAACACCGCGATGCACACCCCGCTCGGGGGGAGGATGGGACTGCCCAGCCTCTGGGAGGACCATCGCCTCCAGCTCCCTGTCGTCATCGCCGAGGGGTCGCCCCTCACCCGGGCCAAGGCCTACACGTACGACGACCTGGTCGAGGTACTCGAAGGGCTCCTCGCCGACTACTCCCCCACCCTCGTCCAGACCCTCGACCCCGACCCGGACATCCAGCACAGCTCCCCCGCCGACCGCGCGCACGACTCCGAGCAGCCGGGGTACGCCGACCACGCCGACCACACCGCCGCCGCCTCCTTCGCCTGGGCCGCGATGATCCGGCACGCCGAGCGCGGCAACGCCTTCCTCGCCACCGCCTACCGCGCCTACTACAACCGGCACTGGCCCAAGAACCTCCCCGCCGGCGTCCTCGCCGAGAAGGCGGCGCACCTCGTACCGTACGGCGGCTCCAAGGAGTGGCAGTGCGGCAATCCCGGCGGGTGCGGGGACTACAACGTCGGCGGGAAGCGGCCGCTCACCAACTGGAAGGGCTGGGCGCGTTCCACCCACCACCGCCATCCCGGCGCGCGGCTCGTGCTGTCCCGGGACGCCTCGTACGCCTACGGGGTGCTCGGGCTGCGTGCCGTGCGGTGGCACCGGAACGGCGATGACAGCTGGGGCGCGCCCGAGGACCTCGGCGGCTCGCCGCTCGCCCCCGTCCTCGGCGGCGCCACCCTTCCCGACGGCCGGCAGCTCCTGTTCGCGCTGCGCTTCTCCTCGCTCCAGGGCCGGGCCGGCGCCAACACCCGGGAGATCGTGACGCTCGAACAGGCCGCGCCCGGTGGGGAGTTCGGTGCATGGAAGGGGCTCGGCAACCCCGAGCGGGGGGACGACCGGGGGCGGCGGATCGGGCCCCCGAGAGCCGTCGCCGCGCCAGACGGGCGCGTCCACCTCTTCGTGCGCAACGCCGACCGCGGCGTCAGCACCCGGGTGCGGGAGACCGACGGCACCTGGTCGCGCTGGCGCGATCTGGGCGGCGAGTCCGTGCAGGAGGGGCTGAGCACCGTCGTGGACGGGCGCGGGCGCGTGCATGTCTTCGCGGCGGGCGCCGACACGGTCCACCACTGGACGCAGAACGCCCCGGGCAAGCCCCTCGCCCCCGTACCGTCCCGGCTGCCGCTCGCGGTGGACGCGGTCGCACCGGTCGCGCTCGACGACGGCGTACAGCTGCTCTACCGCACCTCGGCCGATCCGAAGAAGGCCCGCCAGGACCCCGGCTCCCCCGCCTCCCCGCACCTCACCTCCGTACGCCTCGACGGCGCCCCCGCCGCCCCGGTCGCGCTCGACGGGTACGGTCCGGTCGCCGCGGCCGGCGGCCAGGTGGCGGGGACGGACGAGCGCGGACGGGTTCAACTCGCGGGCCCCGGGCGGGCGTTGAAGCGGATCCGGGGCGCCGTCCCGGTCGGACCGCCCACGCTGCACGTCCACGACGGGCGGCCCCTCGCGCTGGGGCTCGGCGTGGACGCCATGCCCTGGACCTGGCGCCCGTAGACCCCCGAAGCGCCCCACGCCTCCGGCGGACAACGCCTCCGCCGGGCAACGCGAAGAGCCCCGCACCTCGAAAGGTGCGGGGCTCTTCTGACAGCTCAGCGAGCTACCAGGTCAGACAGCCAAGTACTTACTTGGTGATCTTGACGACCTGGCCGGCGCCCACGGTCCGGCCACCCTCACGGATGGCGAACTTGAGGCCCTCCTCCATGGCGACGGGCTGGATCAGCGCGACGTTCATGGAGGTGTTGTCGCCCGGCATGACCATCTCGGTGCCCTCGGGGAGGGTCACGACGCCGGTCACGTCCGTGGTACGGAAGTAGAACTGCGGGCGGTAGTTGTTGAAGAACGGCGTGTGACGGCCACCCTCGTCCTTGGACAGGATGTACGCCTGGGCCTCGAACTCGGTGTGCGGCGTGACCGAACCCGGCTTGATGATGACCTGGCCGCGCTCGACGTCCTCGCGCTTGATGCCACGGAGGAGCAGACCGACGTTCTCACCGGCCTGGCCCTCGTCGAGCAGCTTGCGGAACATCTCGATGCCGGTGACCGTGGTGGTGGTCTTCTCGGTCTTGATACCGACGATGTCGACGGTCTCGTTGACCTTCAGGACACCACGCTCGATACGACCGGTGACGACGGTGCCACGACCGGTGATCGTGAAGACGTCCTCGATCGGCATCAGGAACGGCTTGTCGACGTCACGCTCGGGCTGCGGGATCGCCTCGTCGACGGCGGCCATCAGGTTCAGGACCGACTGGCCCCACTCCTTGTCGCCCTCGAGCGCCTTGAGCGCCGAGACCTTGACGACCGGCAGGTCGTCGCCCGGGAACTCGTACTCGGAGAGGAGCTCACGAACCTCGAGCTCGACGAGCTCCAGGATCTCCTCGTCGTCCACCATGTCGGCCTTGTTCAGGGCGACGACGATGTACGGAACGCCGACCTGGCGGGCCAGGAGCACGTGCTCCTTGGTCTGCGGCATCGGGCCGTCGGTGGCGGCAACCACGAGGATCGCGCCGTCCATCTGCGCGGCACCCGTGATCATGTTCTTGATGTAGTCCGCGTGACCGGGGCAGTCGACGTGGGCGTAGTGACGCGACTCGGTCTGGTACTCGACGTGCGCGATCGAGATCGTGATACCGCGCTGGCGCTCCTCAGGAGCCTTGTCGATCTGGTCGAAGGCCGAGGCCTCGTTCAGGTCCGGGTACGCGTCGTGCAGCACCTTGGTAATGGCGGCCGTGAGGGTCGTCTTACCGTGGTCAATGTGACCGATGGTGCCGATGTTGACGTGCGGCTTAGTCCGCTCGAACTTTGCCTTCGCCACTGGGGTCCTCCTGCGGAGTGGTTCTGGTACGCCTTACTCATCGGCGCCAGGTGATCTTTGCTGGGATGCCGGGGCCGCCCGGGGCATTCACCGTAAACCTGATGGTTTACGCCGAATGCCCCAGCGGCTCCGGTGACAAGCCTAAAGCGTGAACTCGGTTGAGTTACTCGCCCTTGGCCTTCGCGATGATCTCCTCGGCGACGTTCCTCGGAACCTCGGCGTAGGAGTCGAACTGCATCGAGTAGCTTGCGCGACCCGAGGTCTTGCTGCGGAGGTCGCCGACGTAGCCGAACATCTCCGAGAGGGGCACGAGGCCCTTCACGACGCGGGCGCCGCTGCGCTCCTCCATGGCCTGGATCTGGCCACGGCGGGAGTTGATGTCGCCGATGACTTCACCCATGTAGTCCTCGGGCGTGGTGACCTCGACGGACATCATCGGCTCGAGGAGCACGGGCGAAGCCTTGCGCGCGGCCTCCTTGAACGCCTGCGAACCGGCGATCTTGAAGGCGAGCTCGGAGGAGTCGACCTCGTGGTAGCCACCGTCGAGAAGGATGACGCGGACGCCAGTCATCTCGTAGCCGGCCAGGATGCCGAACTGCATGGCCTCCTGCGCACCCGCGTCCACCGACGGGATGTACTCCCGGGGGATGCGGCCACCGGTGACCTTGTTCACGAACTCGTACGACGCCTCGCCGCCCTCGATGGGCTCGATCGCGATCTGCACCTTGGCGAACTGACCGGTACCACCGGTCTGCTTCTTGTGGGTGTAGTCCACGCGCTCGACGACCTTGCGGATCGTCTCGCGGTACGCGACCTGCGGCTTGCCGACGTTCGCCTCGACCTTGAACTCGCGACGCATACGGTCGACGAGGACGTCGAGGTGGAGCTCGCCCATACCACCGATGATGGTCTGGCCGGTCTCCTCGTCCGAGTGCACCTGGAAGGAGGGGTCCTCCTCCGCGAGACGCTGGATGGCAACACCCAGCTTCTCCTGGTCACCCTTGGACTTGGGCTCGATGGCGACCTGAATGACCGGCGCCGGGAAGTCCATGGACTCCAGGATCACCGGGTTCTTGTCGTCACACAGCGTCTCACCCGTGGTGGTCTGCTTCAGGCCCATGACGGCGACGATGTCACCGGCGCCCACCGACTCGATCTCCTCACGCTTGTTCGCGTGCATACGGTAGATCTTGCCGATGCGCTCCTTCTTGCCCTTGATGGGGTTCAGCACCGCGGTGCCGGCCTCAAGGCGTCCGGAGTAGATCCGGATGAAGGTGAGCTTGCCCAGGTGCGGGTCGCTCGCGATCTTGAACGCCAGCGCCGAGAGGGGCTCCTCGTCGGACGGCTTGCGCTTGACCACGACCTCCGGGTCCTTGACGTCGTGGCCCTCGATGGCCTCGACGTCCAGGGGGGACGGCAGGTAGCGGACGACGGCGTCGAGCAGGGGCTGGACGCCCTTGTTCTTGAACGCGGTGCCACAGAACACGGGGGTGACGGTGGTGTCGCCGCCCTTGCCCGACGCGATGGTGATGCGACGCACCGCGGCGTACAGCTGCTCCTCGGTGGGCTCGACGCCCTCGAGGAAGAGCTCCATGATCTGGTCGTCGTTCTCCGCGACGGTCTCGACCAGCTTGCCGCGCCACTCTTCAGCAGCCTCGACGTGCGTGGCCGGGATGTCGACGACGTCGTACATCTCGCCCTTGGTCGCTTCCGCGGACCACACGAGGGCCTTCATGCGGACCAGGTCCACAACGCCCTCGAAGTTGGCCTCGGCACCGATCGGCAGCTGCATGACGATCGGGGTCGCGCCGAGGCGGTCCACGATCATGTCCACGCAGCGGTGGAACTCGGCGCCGGTACGGTCGAGCTTGTTGACGAAGCAGATGCGCGGAACGCCGTAACGGTCGGCCTGACGCCAGACCGTCTCGGACTGCGGCTCCACACCGGCGACACCGTCGAACACGGTGACCGCACCGTCGAGGACGCGGAGCGAACGCTCCACCTCGACCGTGAAGTCCACGTGGCCCGGGGTGTCGATGATGTTGATGGTGTGGTCGACGTCCTCGAGCGGCCAGTGGCAGGTCGTCGCGGCCGACGTAATCGTGATGCCGCGCTCCTGCTCCTGCTCCATCCAGTCCATCGTGGCAGCGCCGTCGTGGACCTCACCGATCTTGTAAGACACACCGGTGTAGAACAGGATCCGCTCGGTGGTGGTCGTCTTGCCCGCGTCGATGTGCGCCATGATCCCGATGTTGCGGACCTTGGCCAGGTCAAGTGAAGTGGTAGCCATATCGGCTCAGTCTTCTCTCGGTCTCGATGTGGGTTCGGACTACCAGCGGTAGTGCGCGAAGGCCTTGTTGGACTCGGCCATCTTGTGGGTGTCCTCACGCTTCTTGACCGCAGCGCCGAGGCCGTTGGAGGCGTCGAGCAGCTCGTTCATGAGGCGTTCGGTCATGGTCTTCTCACGGCGGGCGCGGGAGTAACCCACGATCCAGCGAAGCGAGAGGGTGGCGGCGCGACCGGGCTTGACCTCGATCGGCACCTGGTAGGTGGCGCCACCGACACGGCGGGACTTGACCTCAAGAGACGGCTTGACGTTCTCAAGAGCGCGCTTCAGCGTGATGACCGGGTCAGCACCGGTCTTCTCGCGGAGGCCCTCCATGGCGCCGTAGACGATGCGCTCGGCGGTGGAGCGCTTGCCGTCCAGCAGGATCTTGTTGATCAGCGAGGTGACAAGAGGAGAGCTGTAGACCGGGTCGATGATGACCGGGCGCTTCGGGGCGGGGCCCTTACGAGGCATTCTTACTTCTCCTTCTTGGCGCCGTAGCGGCTGCGGGCCTGCTTGCGGTTCTTGACACCCTGGGTGTCGAGCGAACCGCGGATGATCTTGTAGCGAACACCCGGCAGGTCCTTCACACGGCCACCGCGCACGAGCACGATCGAGTGCTCCTGCAGGTTGTGTCCCTCACCCGGGATGTAAGCCGTGACCTCGATGCCGGAGGTCAGACGCACACGCGCGACCTTACGGAGCGCCGAGTTCGGCTTCTTCGGGGTGGTCGTGAAGACACGCGTGCAGACGCCGCGGCGCTGGGGCGAACCCTCGAGCGCGGGCGTCTTGTTCTTCTCGACCTTGTCCTGCCGGCCCTTCCGGACCAGCTGCTGGATCGTAGGCACTACTTCTCCGGTTTCTGTGTGCCGTAGTAAAACTAACCTGGAACACGTCCCCGACCCACGCGGTCGGGTGTGTCGAATACTGCAGACCCTGCCCGAGAGCAGCGAAAGCGCAGATTGCGGTGGCCGGTCCAGAAGCTCGCACTGCGGACGTAGGCACGCAGCGGAGCCCAGGCACACCCCAGGCACAAGGTCTGAGCGTACCTACCGCATCGACTTGGGTCAAAACAAATGGCCACGCACGGGGTCCGGCACCCAGTGGGACATGTCACCCCATACCCCGCCCGGCCCCACTCGTGAGACAGACCGTCTCAGCATGTGGCCGTTTCAGGGTCTCTTACGCAGCGTCTCTTACGCAGCCGGCGCGACGTTACGGAAACCCCGAAGGGCGCCCACCCGCACACAGCGGAATGGGCGCCCTTCAGTACCTCAGACGTACGCCTTACTGGTTGTACGGACCGTAGTCGTAGTCCTCCAGCGGAACGGCCTGGCCGGAGCCCGTGCCGAACGGCGAGTAGTCGATGTCGTCGTAGCCGACGGCCGAGTACATGGCCGCCTTGGCCTCTTCGGTGGGCTCGACCCGGATGTTGCGGTAGCGGGAGAGACCCGTACCGGCCGGGATGAGCTTACCGATGATGACGTTCTCCTTGAGGCCGATGAGGCTGTCGGACTTGGCGTTGATCGCCGCATCCGTCAGGACTCGGGTCGTCTCCTGGAAGGAGGCGGCCGACAGCCAGGATTCCGTCGCCAGCGAGGCCTTGGTGATACCCATCAGCTGCGGACGGCCGGAGGCCGGGTGGCCGCCTTCCGTGACCACACGACGGTTCTCGGTCTCGAACTTCGAGCGCTCGACGAGCTCGCCCGGCAGCAGCTCCGCGTCGCCGGACTCGATGATCGTCACGCGGCGCAGCATCTGCCGGATGATGATCTCGATGTGCTTGTCGTGGATCGACACGCCCTGCGAGTTGTAGACCTTCTGGACTTCGCCGACCAGGTGGACCTGGACCGCACGCTGACCGAGGATCCGCAGCACGTCGTGCGGGTTGGTGGCACCGACGGTGAGCTTCTGGCCCACCTCGACCGCGTCGCCCTCGCCGACCAGGAGACGGGCACGCTTGGAGATCGGGAACGCCGTCTCCTCGCTGCCGTCGTCCGGGGTGACGACGAGCTTCTTGGTCTTCTCGGTCTCCTCGATGCGGACGCGGCCCTTGGCCTCCGAGATCGGCGCGACACCCTTGGGCGTACGGGCCTCGAAGAGCTCGACGACACGCGGCAGACCCTGCGTGATGTCGTCACCGGCCACACCACCGGTGTGGAAGGTACGCATCGTCAGCTGGGTACCGGGCTCACCGATGGACTGGGCGGCGATGATGCCGACCGCCTCACCGATGTCAACCAGCTTGCCGGTGGCGAGCGAGCGTCCGTAGCAGAAGGCACAGGTGCCGACCGCGGACTCACAGGTCAGGACCGAGCGGGTCTTGACCTCCTCGACACCCGCACCCACGAGGGCGTCGATGAGCACGTCACCGAGGTCCACGTTGGCCGGCGCGATGACCTTGCCGTCGACGACGACGTCCTCGGCGAGCATGCGGGCGTAGACGGAGGTCTCGACGTCCTCGGTCTTGCGCAGCACGCCGTCGGCGCCCCGCTCCGCGATCTTGAGCTTGAGGCCGCGGTCGGTGCCGCAGTCCTCCTCGCGGATGATGACGTCCTGCGAGACGTCCACCAGACGACGGGTCAGGTAACCCGAGTCGGCGGTACGCAGGGCGGTGTCGGCCAGACCCTTACGGGCACCGTGGGTCGAGATGAAGTACTCGAGCACGGTCAGGCCCTCGCGGAACGAGGCCTTGATGGGACGCGGGATGGTCTCGTTCTTCGCGTTCGACACCAGACCACGCATACCGGCGATCTGACGCATCTGCATCATGTTTCCTCGGGCACCCGAGTCAACCATCATGAAGATGGGGTTCGTCTTGGGGAAGTTCGCGTTCATCGCCTCGGCAACCTCGTTGGTCGCCTTGGTCCAGATCGCGATGAGCTCCTGCGTGCGCTCGTCCTTGGTGATCAGGCCGCGCTCGTACTGCTTCTGCACCTTCTCGTCCTGGGCCTCGTAGCCCTGGACGATGGCCTTCTTGGCCTCCGGGACGACGATGTCCGAGACGGCGACGGTGACGCCGGAACGGGTCGCCCAGAAGAAGCCCGCCGCCTTCAGGTTGTCGAGCGTCGCCGCCACGATGACCTTGGGGTAGCGCTCGGCGAGGTCGTTGACGATCTCGGAGAGCTGCTTCTTGCCGACCGAGTAGTCGACGAACGGGTAGTCCTCGGGCAGCAGCTCGTTGAAGAGCGCGCGGCCGAGCGAGGTCCGCAGACGGAACGAGTCGCCCTGCTGCCAGGTCGTCTCGCCGTCCTCGTCGAGCGGCGGGGTCCAGCCACGCGGCGGCACGGTGCCGATCGGGAAGCGGATGTCGATCTTCGCCTGGAGCGAGAGCTCCCGGGCGTCGAACGCCATGATCGCCTCGGCGGTCGAGTTGAAGGCGCGGCCTGCGCCCTTCACCTCGCGCTCCTCTTCGTCCGTGGTGAGGAAGAAGAGGCCGAGCACCATGTCCTGGGTCGGCATGGTGACGGGGCGACCGTCGGCCGGCTTCAGGATGTTGTTCGAGGACAGCATCAGGATGCGGGCCTCGGCCTGCGCCTCCGCGGACAGCGGCAGGTGGACGGCCATCTGGTCACCGTCGAAGTCCGCGTTGAACGCGGTGCAGACGAGCGGGTGGATCTGGATGGCCTTGCCCTCGACCAGCTGGGGCTCGAAGGCCTGGATGCCGAGGCGGTGCAGCGTGGGCGCACGGTTCAGCAGAACCGGGTGCTCGGCGATGACCTCTTCGAGGACGTCGTACACGACCGTGCGGCCGCGCTCGACCATCCGCTTGGCGCTCTTGATGTTCTGCGCGTGGTTCAGGTCGACCAGACGCTTCATCACGAACGGCTTGAAGAGCTCAAGCGCCATGGCCTTCGGCAGACCGCACTGGTGCAGCTTGAGCTGCGGGCCGACGACGATGACGGAACGCGCGGAGTAGTCCACACGCTTGCCGAGCAGGTTCTGACGGAAACGACCCTGCTTGCCCTTGAGCATGTCGGACAGCGACTTCAGCGGACGGTTGCCGGGGCCCGTGACCGGGCGACCACGACGGCCGTTGTCGAAGAGCGCGTCGACGGCCTCCTGAAGCATGCGCTTCTCGTTGTTCACGATGATCTCGGGGGCGCCGAGGTCAAGGAGTCGCTTCAGGCGGTTGTTGCGGTTGATCACGCGGCGGTACAGGTCGTTCAGGTCGGAGGTCGCGAAGCGGCCACCGTCCAGCTGCACCATCGGACGCAGGTCCGGCGGGATGACCGGCACGCAGTCGAGCACCATGCCCTTGGGGCTGTTGCTGGTCTGCAGGAACGCGGAGACGACCTTGAGGCGCTTGAGCGCACGGGTCTTCTTCTGGCCCTTGCCGGTACGGATGATCTCGCGGAGGCGCTCGGCCTCCTCGTTGAGGTCGAAGGTCTCCAGGCGCTTCTGCAGAGCAGCGGCACCCATCGAGCCGTCGAAGTACGTGCCGAAACGGTCACGCAGCTCGCGGTAGAGCAGCTCGTCGCCCTCAAGGTCCTGGACCTTGAGGTTCTTGAAGCGGCTCCACACCTCGTCGAGACGGTCGATCTCGCGCTGCGAACGGTCGCGCAGCTGCTTCATCTCACGCTCGGCACCCTCGCGCACCTTGCGGCGCACGTCGGCCTTGGCGCCCTCGGCCTCCAGCTCGCCGAGGTCGCTCTCGAGCTTCTTGGCGCGGGCTTCGAGGTCCGAGTCGCGACGGTTCTCGATCTGCTGACGCTCGACGGAGACGTGCGCCTCCAGCGACGGCAGGTCGCGCGTACGGCGCTCCTCGTCCACGAACGTGATCATGTACGCGGCGAAGTAGATGACCTTTTCGAGGTCCTTCGGCGCGAGGTCGAGCAGGTAGCCAAGACGCGACGGAACGCCCTTGAAGTACCAGATGTGGGTCACGGGAGCGGCAAGCTCGATGTGGCCCATCCGCTCGCGGCGCACCTTGGCACGCGTGACCTCTACGCCACAGCGCTCACAGATGATGCCCTTGAAGCGGACGCGCTTGTACTTACCGCAGTAGCACTCCCAGTCCCGGGTCGGACCGAAGATCTTCTCGCAGAAGAGTCCGTCCTTTTCGGGCTTGAGGGTGCGGTAGTTGATGGTCTCCGGCTTCTTGACCTCACCGTGTGACCACTGACGAATGTCGTCAGCAGTGGCGAGGCCGATCCGCAGCTCGTCGAAGAAGTTGACGTCGAGCACTTGTCGTCAATCCCTCTTTCGGGGTCGATTCTTCAAGATGGTCTGAGGGGGGTCCCGGGGACGGCGGGGGCTCTAGTGAGCCCCCGCCAGACCCGTCAGACCTCTTCGACGCTGCTCGGCTCACGCCGGGACAGGTCGATACCGAGCTCCTCCGCAGCGCGGAAGACGTCCTCGTCCGTGTCGCGCATCTCGATGGACATGCCGTCCGAGGACAGCACCTCCACGTTGAGGCAGAGCGACTGCATTTCCTTGATGAGCACCTTGAAGGACTCGGGAATGCCGGGCTCGGGGATGTTCTCGCCCTTGACGATGGCCTCGTAGACCTTCACACGGCCGGTCACGTCGTCGGACTTGATGGTCAGCAGCTCCTGGAGTGCGTACGCGGCGCCGTATGCCTCCAGCGCCCACACCTCCATCTCACCGAAGCGCTGGCCACCGAACTGGGCCTTACCACCCAGCGGCTGCTGGGTGATCATCGAGTACGGACCGGTCGAGCGCGCGTGCAGCTTGTCGTCGACCAGGTGGTGCAGCTTGAGGATGTACATGTACCCGACCGAGACCGGGTCCGGGAACGGCTCGCCGGAGCGGCCGTCGAACAGGTTGGCCTTGCCCGAGGGCTGGACCAGCCGGTCGCCGTCGCGGTTGGGGATCGTGGCCTCGAAGAGGCCGGTGATCTCGTCCTCGCGGGCGCCGTCGAAGACGGGGGTGGCGACGTTGGTGCCGGGGGCGACCTGGTCGGCGCCGATCGCCTGGAGGCGCTGGGCCCAGTCGTCGGCCAGACCGGAGACGTCCCAGCCGCGGCTGGCGAGCCAGCCGAGGTGGATCTCCAGGACCTGTCCCGGGTTCATTCGGGACGGGACACCGAGCGGGTTGAGGATGATGTCGACCGGAGTTCCGTCCTCGAGGAACGGCATGTCCTCGATCGGAAGGATCTTCGAGATGACGCCCTTGTTGCCGTGACGGCCGGCGAGCTTGTCACCATCCGTGATCTTGCGCTTCTGCGCCACGTAGACACGAACCAGCTGGTTCACGCCCGGCGGCAGCTCGTCGCCCTCTTCACGGTCGAAGACGCGGACGCCGATGACCTTGCCGATCTCGCCGTGCGGCACCTTCAGCGAGGTGTCACGCACCTCGCGCGCCTTCTCACCGAAGATCGCGCGCAGCAGACGCTCTTCCGGCGTCAGCTCGGTCTCACCCTTGGGCGTGACCTTGCCGACGAGGATGTCGCCGGCGACGACCTCGGCACCGATACGGATGATGCCGCGCTCGTCGAGGTCGGCGAGGACCTCCTCGGAGACGTTCGGGATGTCCCGGGTGATCTCCTCCGGGCCGAGCTTGGTGTCACGGGCGTCGACCTCGTGCTCCTCGATGTGGATCGAGGAGAGGACGTCGTCCTGCACGAGGCGCTGCGACAGG
Source organism: Streptomyces sp. NPDC048361 (assembly GCF_040651795.1). Taxonomy (NCBI): domain Bacteria; kingdom Bacillati; phylum Actinomycetota; class Actinomycetes; order Kitasatosporales; family Streptomycetaceae; genus Streptomyces; species Streptomyces sp. NPDC048361. Next base: position 117,834 of record NZ_JBEZKW010000014.1, on the reverse strand, counting down.
ATGATCGCGTCCTCGTAGTTGTGACCCTCCCACGGCATGAACGCCACGAGCAGGTTCTTGCCCAGCGCCATCTCACCCTCGCGGGTGGCGGGACCGTCGGCCAGGACCTGGCCCTCGATCACGCGGGCGCCCTCGTCGACGACAACCTTCTGGTTCACCGAGGTGCCCTGGTTGGAGCGGGAGAACTTGGCGATCCGGTACGTGGTGTACGTGCCGTCGTCGTTGGCGACGGTGATGTAGTCCGCGGAGACCTCCTGGACGACACCCGCCTTCTCCGCCTTGATGACGTCACCGGCGTCGACCGCGCAGCGGTACTCCATGCCGGTGCCGACGAGCGGCGCCTCGGACGTGATCAGCGGCACGGCCTGACGCATCATGTTCGCGCCCATGAGGGCACGGTTGGCGTCGTCGTGCTCGAGGAACGGGATCATGGCGGTCGCGACCGACACCATCTGGCGCGGCGAGACGTCCATGTAGTCGACCTCGGTGCCGAGCACGTAGTCGACCTCGCCGCCACGACGGCGGACCAGGACGCGCGGCTCGGTGAACCGCATGTCGTCGCTGAGCGCGGCATTGGCCTGCGCGATGACGAAGCGGTCCTCCTCGTCGGCGGTGACGTAGTCGACCTCGTCGGTGACCTGGCCGTCGACGACCTTGCGGTACGGCGTCTCGATGAAGCCGAACGCGTTGACGCGGCCGTACGAGGCGAGCGAACCGATCAGACCGATGTTCGGGCCTTCGGGCGTCTCGATCGGGCACATGCGGCCGTAGTGCGACGGGTGCACGTCACGGACCTCGAAGCCGGCCCGCTCACGGGAGAGACCACCCGGGCCAAGCGCCGACAGACGGCGCTTGTGGGTGAGACCCGACAGCGGGTTGTTCTGGTCCATGAACTGCGACAGCTGCGAGGTGCCGAAGAATTCCTTGATCGACGCCACGACCGGGCGGATGTTGATCAGGGTCTGCGGCGTGATCGCCTCGACGTCCTGGGTCGTCATGCGCTCCCGCACGACGCGCTCCATACGAGCCAGACCCGTGCGGACCTGGTTCTGGATGAGCTCGCCGACGTTACGCAGACGACGGTTGCCGAAGTGGTCGATGTCGTCGGTCTCGACGACGATGTCGCGGCCCGACTCGCCGACCGTCTCGGTCTCACCGGCGTGCAGCTTGACCAGGTACTTGATGGTCGCGATGACGTCGTCGGTGGTGAGCACGCCGGCGTCCAGCGGCTCGTCCGCGCCGAGCTTCTTGTTCACCTTGTAGCGGCCGACCTTCGCGAGGTCGTAGCGCTTCGGGTTGAAGTAGAGGTTCTCGAGCAGCGTCTGAGCGGCCTCGCGCGTCGGCGGCTCGCCCGGACGCAGCTTGCGGTAGATGTCGAGCAGCGCGTCGTCCTGGCCCTGGGTGTGGTCCTTCTCCAGGGTGGCGCGCATCGACTCGTACTCGCCGAACTCCTCGAGGATCTGCTCGGTGGTCCAGCCGAGAGCCTTCAGGAGGACGGTGACGGACTGCTTGCGCTTGCGGTCGATGCGGACACCGACCATGTCGCGCTTGTCGATCTCCATCTCGAGCCAGGCACCCCGGGAAGGGATGATCTTGGCCGTGAAGATGTCCTTGTCGGACGTCTTGTCGATGTTGGAGTCGAAGTAGACACCCGGCGAGCGGACCAGCTGCGACACGACGACACGCTCGGTGCCGTTGATGACGAAGGTGCCCTTGTTGGTCATGAGCGGGAAGTCGCCCATGAAGACCGTCTGGGACTTGATCTCGCCGGTCTCGTTGTTGGTGAACTCCGCGGTGACGAAGAGCGGGGCCGCGAACGTGAAGTCGCGCTCCTTGCACTCGTCGATCGAGTTCTTGGGCGGCTCGAAACGGTGGTCGCGGAAGGTCAGGGACATCGACCCGGAGAAGTCCTCGATCGGGGAGATCTCTTCGAAGATCTCCTCCAGACCGGACTTGGTGGGGACGTCCTGTCCGCTCTCGAGAGCGGCCTCGACGCGGGACTTCCAAGCGGCATTGCCGAGCAGCCAGTCAAAGCTCTCGGTCTGCAGCGCAAGAAGGTTCGGAACCTCAAGAGGCTCCTTGATCTTTGCAAAGGAGATGCGCAGCGGGGCGGTGCTGGCGCCGTTGTTCGTATTGGCGGTCGAGGCGTTGCGCGAGGCGGCCAAGAGGGGGTCCTTCCGAGGGCTCGGACTCACTACGCGCGTACCGGTCCCACGTGGGCACAGAGAGAGACGTTTCTGATTCGGCCGGAAAGCCAGGTCAGGGCGGTTCAATCCGAGGTGCTCAAGCGAGGGCATGCCCCTGGTGACGGGCAGGGGACAGCTAACAGGCAGCGCAAAGGGACAGTGTAGCCACTCGGCTCACTGATGTCCAGGGCGGATTCTTCGACACCCGCGTTGCTCTTCTCAAGTACCTCGGTACCTCGGTTGGCCGTGCGCCGCGCAGACGCAGATTAGTACTGCCCTCTTCGCCGTCGATCCATGCCTCGGATGCGGATCGTTGTGACGACGCGTCCTGAGAATTGCGCGCTGCGTGCGGTTCGTCAAGACCCCTCCGCTCCCCGGAGATAGCCGCGGGAGCCGTTGCGGGGCCTGCGCCTGCGTTCTCGCCAGCAGACGGCGAAGATCACCATACTCCCCGGGAGGCCCCGCGCAAGGCAGGCGGAGCGGGTACGCCGAAGGGCGACCACCCGGATGGGTGATCGCCCTTGACGGTGCCCAGCGGCGCGCGAGCGCGCCTGCCGGACGGGTGCGGGCCCGTGAGGACCCGCGAGGTGTTACTTGACCTCGACGGAAGCGCCGGCGCCCTTGAGGGACTCGGCAGCCTTCTCGGCGGCCTCCTTGGCGACCTTCTCGAGGACGGGCTTCGGGGCGCCGTCCACGAGGTCCTTGGCCTCCTTGAGGCCCAGGGAGGTCAGCTCGCGCACGACCTTGATGACCTGGATCTTCTTCTCGCCGGCACCGGTGAGGATGACGTCGAACTCGTCCTGCTCCTCGACGGCCTCGGGGGCAGCGCCACCACCGGCGGGACCGGCAACGGCGACGGCCGCGGCGGCGGTGACGTCGAACTTCTCCTCGAAGGCCTTCACGAACTCGGAGAGCTCGATGAGGGTCATCTCCTCGAACTGGGCGAGCAGGTCTTCCTGGCTGAGCTTCGCCATGATGGGCGATCCTTCCACTAATTCGGCGGGTGCCGGATGTACATGAAGGCGGGCGTACGTTCGGCCCGCTGCGACCGCGCCCCTAAGGGGCCGCGATCAATGCGCGAGCCGAATTACTCGGCACCGCCCTGCTCGGCGAGCTTGACGCGAAGCGCTTCCGCGGTGCGGACGAACTTCGACGGCAGCGCCTGAAGGAGCGAGGCAGTCTGCGACTGCTTGCCCTTGAACGCGCCGGCCAGCTTGCTGAGCAGAACCTCGCGGGACTCGAGGTCCGCAAGCTTCTTGATCTCATCGGCGGACAGCGCCTTGCCATCAAGGACACCGCCCTTGATGATCAGGTTCGGGTTCTCCTTGGCGAAGTCACGAAGACCCTTCGCCGACTCCACCGGGTCACCGGTGATGAAGGCAACCGCCGTCGGACCAGTGAACTGGTCGTCCAGCGAAGTGATCCCGGCCTCGTTGGCCGCAATCTTGGTCAGCGTGTTCTTCACCACGGCGTACTGGGCGTTCTCACCGAGCGAACGACGCAGCGTCTTGAGCTGCGCCACGGTGAGACCCCGGTACTCGGTCAGCACGGCGGCGTTCGAGCTGCGGAACTGGTCCGCGAGCTCGGCTACCGCGGCAGCCTTGTCGGGCCTTGCCATAGAGCGTCGGCCTCCTTCCGGGTGATGAGGACCGCTCAGAAGGGGCCGAACAATACGAAACGCCCCGGCGCAGGCGCACGGGGCGTAGCTCAACCAGCTGCACTCAGAAGAGGAACATCCGGGAACTTTCCACGGTCACCTGCGCGGGTCGTCCGCATGCAGCGGATCCTTCGGCCACCGCCCCTTCGGATGAAGGCACGGCAACGACCAGCGGTCTTTGGCTTCTGGTGAAGCGTACGTTACGGCGTCCGTGTCAAGCAAATCCGCCCGTACCGACCCGGCGCCCGCCCGGCGGAACCGTCGCTGTCAGGCGCCGCCGGCTCCCGCGGTGGCCCCGGCGGTGGCGCCCTTCATCATCTCGGCGAGGTCGGCGACCTGGTCCGCCGGGGGTGCCTGCACCGTGATCGGCTTGTTGTAGTCCAGGAACTTGGCGGTCAAGTCCAGCGGACCCTTGACGCTCGCGGCCTGCGTCCGGAACTGCTTGGTGTGGTCCTGCCCGTCGATCCACATGTCCATCTGGAGCGTGCTGATGCCCCACTGCTCGTACTGCTTCAGGGTCTCCTCCCCGCGCTCCTTGGCGGCGGTGTCCTTGCTCTGGAGGCTGTCGCGCAGCTGGTCGAGAGTGACCGTGCCCGCGTAGTGCGTGGTCTTCACGCCGTCCAGGGTCTCCTCGCCGATCTTCTTGAGGTCCTTGGCGGCCGTCAGGCTGCCGGACTGCTCGGCGGGGTTCTTGTCCACCTGGCTGCCGAGGGCGCCCAGCGGGTTGCCGCCGGCCTTTTTGCCCAGGGCGTTGAGGTCGAACTTGAGCCAGGACTTGCCGTCCACCGCCTCACCGCCGCTCATGTACATGGCGTTGTCGACGAGGCGGATCTCGAACTCGCCGGTCTCGCCCCCGGCGCCGCCCTTGGCCTTCATCTGCATCGCCGGCGGCTTCATGCTCATCGACGCGCTCGCATCGATGACGCCGGCCTCCGGCGTCTTCCCGCTGACCGTGTACGAGAGCGACGTCAGCTTGCTGTTCTTGGCGGCCGCGCGCTTGACCGCCGCCGCGAACGTCGCCTCGGCGGGCTTCCCGGCCGCCTGGTCCTTGGCGCCCTCGACGGACTTGCTCGCGGCCGGCTTGTCGCCGCCGGAACAGGCCGCGAGCCCGGTGACCAGAACACCGGCCAGCACGGCGGCAGCGGCGTTGCGGTGGATGTGACGCATGTGGATCCCCCCAGGATCTGCTGGTGCCGCATATCGTAATGATTCGGCAAACTTCGCAGATCGTAACCGCTGCCGCTGGTAAGAGCACACGAAAAAACCGGCCCCCGCCCCTCCGAAGAGGTGCGGGGGCCGGCTTCAGTGCGCGGCGTACGTCTTGGTACGCGAACCCGCGACTACCGGTGATCCGAGGGATCAGACGGCGGCCGGGTCCTCCTCGACGAGGAGGTTGCGGGTGCGGTTCTGGTCCAGGGTGATACCGGGGCCCATCGTGGTGGTGAGGGTCGCCTTCTTGATGTACCGGCCCTTGGCGGCGGACGGCTTCAGACGGAGGATCTCCTCCAGAGCCGCACCGTAGTTCTCCACCAGCTTGGTGTCGTCGAAGGACACCTTGCCGATGATGAAGTGCAGGTTCGAGTGCTTGTCGACGCGGAACTCGATCTTGCCGCCCTTGATCTCCTCGACCGCCTTGGCGACGTCGGGGGTGACCGTGCCGGTCTTCGGGTTCGGCATCAGACCACGGGGACCGAGCACGCGGCCGAGGCGGCCGACCTTGCCCATGAGGTCCGGGGTGGCGACGACGGCGTCGAAGTCCAGACGGCCCTTCGAAACCTCGTCGATGAGCTCGTCGGAGCCGACGATGTCGGCGCCCGCGGCAAGCGCGGCCTCGGCACGGTCGCCGGTCGCGAAGACCAGGACCCGGGCGGTCTTACCGGTGCCGTGCGGGAGGTTCACGGTGCCACGGACCATCTGGTCGGCCTTGCGCGGGTCGACACCCAGGCGGAAGGCGACCTCGACGGTGCCGTCGAACTTGGTCGTGGAGGTCTCCTTGGCGAGACGGACCGCCTCGAGCGGCGCGTACAGCTTGTCCGCGTCGATCTTGGCGTCCGCAGCGCGGAGAGTCTTGCTGCGCTTCACTTCTGCTCCTGTTTTTGTTCAGGCATGGAGTCGTGGTGCGGGCCAGCGCTTGGCCCTACCACTGGAGGTCAAACGGGGGTGAGCTGAGATCAGCCCTCGACCGTGATGCCCATGGAACGGGCGGTGCCAGCGATGATCTTCGACGCGGCGTCGAGGTCGTTGGCGTTCAGGTCGGCGAGCTTCGTCGTGGCGATTTCGCGCACCTGAGCCTGCGTGATCTTCGCGACCTTGGTCTTGTGGGGCTCGCCGGAGCCCTTCTCGACACCAGCGGCCTTGAGGATCATCTTCGCGGCCGGCGGCGTCTTGGTGATGAAGGTGAAGGAGCGGTCTTCGTAGACCGTGATCTCCACCGGGATCACCCAGCCACGCTGCGACTCGGTCGCGGCGTTGTAGGCCTTGCAGAACTCCATGATGTTGACGCCGTGCTGGCCGAGCGCGGGGCCGACCGGCGGAGCCGGGTTCGCCGCACCGGCATTGATCTGGAGCTTGATAAGCCCCGTGACCTTCTTCTTCTTGGGAGGCATTGCTCTCTCCGGGTCCTAGTGAGAGTGAACCACCTTCATCCGATCAACCGGATGGAGGCATACCGCACAACGATAGCGGGTATAGCTGCGCGGCTAAAAACCGAGCAGGTCAGAGGGGCTGCGAGAGCCTCTCTGACCTGCTCGGAAGTGCTGGTTCCAGAAAGCGTTCCGGGGTGCCCGGAGGACGTCAGTTCTTCTGGATCTGGTCGAAGCTGAGCTCGACCGGGGTCTCGCGACCGAAGATCTCGACGAGGCCCTTGACCTTCTTCGAGTCGGCGTTGATCTCGTTGATGGTCGCCTGCAGCGTCGCGAACGGGCCGTCGGTGACGGTGACCGAGTCGCCCACCTCGAAGTCCAGCACCTGGACCTCGACCTTGCGCTGCGGAACCGGCTTGCCCTCGGCCTCGGCAGCCTCGCGGGCCGCCTTCTCCTCGGCCTCGGGGGCGAGCATCTTGACGATCTCGTCGAGCGTCAGCGGGTACGGGTCGTAGGCGTTGCCCACGAAGCCGGTGACACCGGGGGTGTTGCGGACGACGCCCCAGGACTCGTTCGTCAGATCCATGCGGACGAGAACGTAACCGGGCAGCTTGTTCTGCCGGACGTTCTTGCGCTCGCCGTTCTTGATCTGGACGATCTCCTCTTCGGGGACCTCAGCCTGGTAGATGAACTCCTCGACGTTCAGCGAGACGGCACGCTGTTCGAGGTTGGCCTTCACCCGCTTCTCGTAACCGGCGTACGTGTGGATGACGTACCACTCGCCGGGCAGGAAGCGGAGCTCCTGGCGCAGGGCCTCGACGGGGTCGACCGGGGCGGCGGGCTCCGCCGGCTCCTCGGTCTCGTCCTCGTCGGACGCGGCGGAGTCATCGGACGCGGCGGAGTCATCGGACTCGTCGGACGCGGCGGAGTCGTCGGACACTTCGGCGTCGGCGGACTCGGTGAGCTCCGCGGACTCCTCGTCCGACTGGGCGTCCTCGTCGGAAGCCTCGTCGTCGGTGGCGTCGCTCGCCTCGGCGGCCGCGACCTCGTCGGTCTCGGCCTGGGCGTCATCGGACTCGACGTGCAGAGCAGCCTCTTCGGCCGCCTCGCCCGCAGCGGCGTCGGCAGCCTCGGCCTCGTCCTCGTCGGCCGCCTCGATGATGTCGAGCTCGTCCTCGACGGACTCGACCGACTCGGAGGCGTCGTTCAGGTTCGGGTCAGACACGGTGGCTGCTTCTTCCTGGCTACAGATGGGGTGGAACATGCGAAAAAGGGGCGCCAAAAGGGGCGCCCTTCGCGGATCAGCCGAAGACGTACTTGACTACCTGCGAGAAGCCGGAGTCAATCAACGTCACGATGCCGATCATGATGACGACGAACACGATCACCACGGAGGTGTACGTCGTCAGCTGGCTGCGTGTCGGCCAGACAACTTTACGGAGTTCGGCGACGACCTGCCGGTAGAAGAGCGCGAGACGGCCCAGAGGGCCCTTCTTTCCGCGCTTACCGCCCTTGCGGGCCTTCTTCTTCGAATCCTTGGACTCCGCTGCCTCGTCCTGGGCATCAGGCATGTCGATGGAGCCCACGGCGTCCGTCACGCTTCTCACCTGATTCCGGGTCATGGCCGTGCCGCGCCCGGTGGAGCCGCACGGCGATGCATTGAAGTACGTACATGCGCACACATCCTGGCGAAGGTGTGTGTAGCAGGGCCGGAGGGACTTGAACCCCCAACCGCTGGTTTTGGAGACCAGTGCTCTACCAATTGAGCTACGACCCTTTGTGGTTCCCCCAACCTACCGCATGCGGTGGTGTGGTCGGTGAGGGCCAACAGGCAGTGAGTGTACGTGGTCGGCGGCCCGGCGTCGAACAGCTTCCCCCCGGACACCCCCTGGACCTGTCGGGGACACCCGGGGCGGGTGACGCGCCGTCGCCTCGCACCACGGCGCCGCCGCGTACGGCTCGGACGCCTGTCCACATGCTGACCGGTCCGTGAAACGCGGGTGCTGCCGCCGCGGGAGGTCTGGGACCATGGCCCGCATGAGCGCTGCAACTCCCTCGTCCTCCTCCCCCACCGAGCGCCGGGTCTCCGCGCGCATCGGCGCGATCTCCGAGTCCGCGACCCTCGCCGTCGACGCCAAGGCCAAGGCCCTCAAGGCCGCCGGGCGTCCGGTGATCGGCTTCGGCGCCGGCGAACCCGACTTCCCGACGCCCGACTACATCGTCGACGCCGCGGTCGAGGCCTGCCGCAACCCGAAGTACCACCGGTACACGCCGGCCGGGGGGCTGCCCGAGCTCAAGGCCGCGATCGCCGCGAAGACGCTGCGTGACTCCGGGTACGAGGTCGACGCCTCGCAGGTCCTCGTGACCAACGGCGGCAAGCAGGCGATCTACGAGGCCTTCGCGGCCATCCTCGACCCGGGCGACGAGGTCATCGTGCCGGCCCCGTACTGGACCACCTACCCCGAGTCGATCCGCCTCGCGGGCGGTGTCCCGGTGGACGTCGTGGCCGACGAGACGACCGGCTACCGGGTGTCGGTGGAGCAGTTGGAGGCGGCACGTACGGAGCGGACGAAGGTCGTCCTGTTCGTCTCCCCGTCCAACCCCACCGGCGCCGTCTACAGCGAGGCCGACGCCGAGGCGATCGGGCGCTGGGCCGTCGAGCACGGCCTGTGGGTCATGACCGACGAGATCTACGAGCACCTCGTGTACGGCAACGCCGCGTTCACCTCGCTGCCGGCGATCGTGCCCGAGCTGCGCGACAAGTGCATCGTCGTCAACGGTGTCGCCAAGACCTTCGCGATGACGGGCTGGCGGGTCGGGTGGATCATCGGCCCGAAGGACGTCGTCAAGGCCGCGACCAACCTCCAGTCGCACGCCACGTCCAACGTGTCCAACGTGGCCCAGGTCGCCGCGCTCGCCGCCGTCACCGGCAACCTGGACGCGGTCGCGAAGATGCGGGAGGCCTTCGACCGGCGCCGTACGACGATGGTGCGGATGCTGAGCGAGATCGACGGTGTCGTCTGCCCGACGCCGGAAGGCGCGTTCTACGCCTACCCGTCGGTGAAGGCCCTGCTCGGCAAGGAGATCCGCGGCAAGCGCCCGGCGACCTCGGCGGAGCTCGCCGCCCTCATCCTGGACGAGACCGAGGTCGCGGTCGTCCCCGGCGAGGCCTTCGGCACGCCGGGCTACCTGCGCCTGTCGTACGCGCTGGGCGACGAGGACCTCGTCGAGGGCGTCTCACGCATCCAGAAGCTGCTGGCGGAGGCCAGGGACTGAGTTCCGCTCCGCAGGCCAGGGACTGAGGTCCGCTCCACTCATAGCGGGGCTTCACCTACCGATTTCGGTAGCTGAAGCCCCGTTCCGTTTCTGTGTACGAGCAAGACCACGTTCAGGGAAAGCCCTACCGGTGCGGCGGGGGCGTGCGGCAGGATCTTGGGATGGAGCACGTACGTGATGTCTCTGCACTGCCGAAGGCCCATCTGCATCTGCACTTCACCGGGTCGATGCGGCCCGCCACCCTGCTCGAACTGGCCGACAAGTACGGCGTACGGCTGCCCGACGCGCTGACCGGCGCCGAGCCGCCGAAGCTGCGGGCCACCGACGAGCGCGGCTGGTTCCGCTTCCAGCGCCTCTACGACACGGCCCGGTCGTGTCTGCGGGCCCCCGAGGACATCCAGCGCCTGGTGCGCGAGGCCGCCGAGGAGGACGTCAAGGACGGCTCCGGCTGGCTGGAGATCCAGGTCGACCCGACCTCGTACGCCCCCCTGCTGGGCGGTCTGATCCCGGCCCTGGAGATCATCCTGGACGCGGTCGACTCGGCCTCGCGCGAGACCGGGCTCGGGATGCGCGTCGTGGTCGCCGCGAACCGCATGAAGCACCCCTTGGACGCGCGCACTTTGGCCCGTCTCGCGGTCCGGTACGCCGACCGGGGCGTGGTCGGGTTCGGTCTCTCCAACGACGAACGCCGGGGCATGGCACGGGACTTCGACCGCGCCTTCGCGATCGCCCGCGAGGGCGGGCTGCTCGCGGCCCCGCACGGCGGCGAACTGGCCGGCCCCTCGTCCGTACGGGACTGCCTCGACGACCTGCACGCGCGGCGGGTCGGGCACGGGGTGCGGGCCGCCGAGGACCCCCGCCTGCTGCGCCGCCTCGCCGAGAAGGGCATCACCTGCGAGGTCTGCCCGGCGTCCAACGTCGCACTCGGCGTCTACGAGAAGCCCGAGGACGTGCCGCTGCGGGTGCTGTACGACGCCGGGGTGCCGATGGCCCTGGGTGCGGACGACCCGCTGCTCTTCGGCTCGCGCCTGGCGGCCCAGTACGAGATCGCCCGCCGCGACCACGGCTTCACCGACACCGAACTCGCCGACCTGGCCCGCCAGTCGATCCGCGGCTCGGCCGCCCCCCAGTCCACCCAGGAGACCCTCCTGAGGGGGGTGGAGGACTGGCTCCGGCCTTGACGTGCCCAACCCGGGGCGCGGGGCTGTCACCTTGCGCGGCTCCGCTACCCGATCCCGCGCAGCACCGTCCGCGCGACGGCCCGCGCAAACTCCTCCAGCCCCCACGGCGGCACCCCGCCCGGCGTCATGTCGTACGCGAACGCCCGCTGCGCACACGCCCCCAGCAGCAGGCACGCCGCCGCATACGTATCCGCGTCCTTCCCGACCCGCCCCGCCCGCTGCTCCGCACGGAGATACGCGTCCACGCCCTCCATCGGCACATGGGGCCCCGCACCGAGCTCCCGCAGCGCGTCGTCGTGGCGGCGCTTGAGCTGCGGGTCCGCGTACAGCGACGCCGCGATCGGGAAGCTTTCCGCGTAGAACAGCGCCGCCTGACGCGCGATCTCGGTCAGGTTCTCCTCCACCGAGCCCTCCCCCGGCTCCGCCGCGAGCCGCTCGACCAGAGGACCGAGCTTGGGCAGCCGCTCCTTCAGGACCGTCACGAACAGGTCCTCCTTGCTCGCGAAATGCTTGTAGAGCGCCGCCTCCGAACACCCCGCCGCCTTCGCGATCTCCTTCGTCGTGACCCGCGCGAGCCCAATTGTCAGCATCAGCTCATGCGCGGCGTCGACGATGCGGACGCGAGCGGAAGGCGGCGGGGTCGCCGGCTCCGGCGGTGTCGACGGCGGGCGCGGCGGCGGCGACTGCATGTGTGCTCCAACGAGACTTGACGTGGGGGTGAGTACTTACTCACTCTAGGGGGTGAGTGAATACTTACCCACCCCAGGAGGGTGAAGCGATGAGGCTCACGGTCTTCGGTGCCACCGGCGGCATCGGCCAGGAAATCGTCAAGCAGGCGCTCGCCTCGGGCCACCAGGTCACGGCGGTGGTGCGCGACCCGGCCCGGTTCGCCGTGACCGGCCCGGGCCTCGACGTCGTACGGGCCGACCTCACCTCCCCCGAACCCCTGCGCGCGGCCGTCGCCGGGCGGGACGCGGTCCTGTCCGGGCTCGGCGCCCGCAAACGCTCGGACGCCGGGATCACGACCCCGCTCACCCGGGCGGTGCTCACCGCCATGGAGGCCGAGGGCACGCGTCGCATCGTCGTCGTGAGCGCGGCACCGGTCGGACCCGGGGCCCCCGGCGACGGGCTCCTCGACCGCGGCATGCGCGCCGCGATCAGCGCGCTCCTCAAGGACGTGTACACCGATCTGCGGGCCATGGAGGCCGCGCTGGCGGCCAGCGCCACGGACTGGACGTCCGTACGCCCGCCCAAACTCACCGACAAGCCGCTCACCGGCGTCTACCGCAGGGTCGTCGGCGGCAATCCCAAGGCCGGGCGGACCATCGCCCGCGCGGATGTGGCCCACGCGATGCTGGCGTGCGTCGGCGATCCGTCCACGGTCAAGCAGGGGGTGGGCGTGGCGTACTGAGGCCGAGGGGGGTGACGAAGGGGGAGAGTGAGGGCGGCCGGGTCGGAAGGGAGCGTCACGGGGCGCTTCCCTTCGGCCCGGCCGATGCTCGCTTCGTCTTTCGGCCCGTCCGGCGCCCGCTTCGTCCTAGAGCTCCACGCCTACGCCCACCGGCTCGTTCACCAGCGTCACCCCGAAGGCCCGTTCCACCCCGGCGACGACCTCACGGGCAAGCGCCAGCAGGTCCTCGGTCGTCGCGCCGCCGCGGTTGGTCAGCGCGAGGGTGTGCTTGGTGGAGATGCGGGCGGGGCCGGTCCCGTACCCCTTGGTGAACCCGGCCTTGTCGATCAGCCAGGCCGCCGACGTCTTGGTGCGGTCCGCGCCGACGGGCCACGCGGGGGGCGTCACGTCCGGGCCGAGCCGTTCCTGGGCGCGGGCGAGGAACGCCGCGTACGCCTCATTCGGGAGGATCGGGTTGGTGAAGAACGACCCTGCCGACCAGGTGTCGTGGTCCTCCGGGTCGAGCACCATGCCCTTGCCGGCGCGCAGCCTGAGGACGGTCTCGCGGGCGGTGGAGGCGGGGACGCGGTCGCCGGGCTGGACGCCCAGGGTGCGGGCGGTCTCGGCGTACTTGACCGGCGCGGACAGTCCGTCCGCGTCCTCCAGCTCGAAGACGACGCGGAGCACGACGTAGCGGTCGGGGTGCTGCTTGAAGCGGCTGTGACGGTACGAGAAGTCGCACGCGGCGTTGGGGATCGTGACGGTGGTGCGGTCGAGGCGGTCGTACGCGACGACGTGGGTGATGGTGCTGGACACTTCCTGGCCGTACGCCCCGACGTTCTGGATCGGGGTCGCGCCGGCGGAGCCGGGGATGCCGGCGAGGCATTCGATGCCGGCGAGCCCGGCCTCGACGCTGCGGGCCACCGCGTCGCTCCACACCTCGCCGGCGGCGAGTTCGAGGCGGGTGCCGTCGAGGTCGAAGCCACGGGTGGCGATGCGCAGGGCGGTGCCGGCGAAGCCCTTGTCGCCGATGAGCAGGTTGCTGCCGCCGCCGATGATCAGCAGCGGGGTGCCACTGTCGTCGGCCTCGCGGACGGCGGCGATGACCTCGTCGTCGGTGGTGGCGGTGACGAGCCGGTCCGCCGGGCCGCCGAGGCGGAGGGTGGTCAGGGGGGCGAGGGGGGCATCGTGGAGTTCCTGCACGGGGTCCAGCGTACGGGGCGGACGCCGGCCCGGTGGTGGGGCGCCGCCCTGCGGTCGGCAGTGCGGCCGGGTGCGGCGGCCGGGGTCGCGGCATCAGCGGGGTGTCGCGCCCTGTCGGAGGGTGGGGGTGTGAACGCGGCGGGGTACCTCCTCATACGTCGCGCCGTGCGGCCCCGCCCAAAGGAACCCGGCACCAGCGCTCCTCCTTGCGGGGGCACCCCGCCACGTCCCCACCCGACCGTGAAGCGTCCGCCCCGAGTCTGATGGCCATGTCCCGGGCCCATGTCCCGGACCCCGTGCCGTGGCTGCATCACTTCTACGAGTGCCAACCGGCGCTGAGTCCAATGCCCTTGGCCCGACTGACATGCCGCCCTGCACGGAGTGGTTCAGGGGCTCGGGGAACTGCGCGAGAAGCGAGCATGGCCCGCAGCCGAATCGATCTCCCCGGCTCAGTCGAACCAGCGGTCGCGCCCGGCAGGGCAGAGGCGCCTCAGCCCACCAGCTCCCGCTCCCCCACCCCCACCGGCTCCGGCTCCGGCTCCGGGGCGCGCCCTCTGCGAGGGAGCAGCGCCGCCGCCACCGCCGCCAGGGCGACCGCCCCCGCGCCCGCCCACAGCGCCGGGCCCAGGCCGTCGACGAAGGCCTGCGCCGAACCGTACCCGCCCTGCGCGGAGAACACCGAGGCCAGTACCGCGATGCCGAGTGCACCGCCGACCTCCCGCAGCGCGTTGTTCGCGCCGGAGGCAATGCCCTGTTCAAAGGGGCGCACGCTCGACATCACCAGGTTCGCCGCCGGCGCGAAGTACAGGCCCATGCCGACCCCGCTGATGATCAGCGCCGGCAGCTGCTCCGCGTACGACATCTCCGGCGCGATGATCAGCGCGAACCAGGCGAGGCCGGCGGCCTGGAGCGCGAGGCCCGCGGCGACGACCGGCCGTCCGCCGATCTTGTCGGACAGGAATCCCGCGATGGGCGCGGCGATCATCGGCATGCCGGTCCAGGGCAGCATGCGCAGGCCCGCCTCGGTGGGCGAGTAGCCGATGACGTTCTGCAGGAACTGGCTGAGCAGGAAGATCGAGCCGAACATTCCGACGAACATCAGCAGGCTCGCCGCGTTGATCGCGGCGAACGCCCGGCTGCGGAACAGCCGCATCGGCAGCATCGGGTTGGCGGCGCGCATCCCGTGCACCACGAAACCGGCGAGCAGGGCGCCACCGAGCATCAGTCCGGTGAGTACGGTCGCGCTGGTCCAGCCGTCCGGGTTGCCGCGGATCAGCGCGTACACGATCCCGAAGAGGCCCCCACTGGCGAGCAGCGTGCCCACGATGTCCAGCGGGGCGCCCGTGCCGTACGACTCGTTCAGGCGCAGCCGGGCCAGCGGCAGGACGAGCAGGCCGAGCGGAACGTTCAGCCAGAAGATCCACTGCCAGGACGCGTGTTCCGTCAGGCTGCCGCCGATCAGCGGGCCCGAGGCGACGGCCAAGCCGTTCACCGCGCCCCAGATCCCGTACATGAGGCCGCGCTTGGCGGCGGGCACGGCCGCGGTCAGCAGCGTGAGGGTGAGCGGCATCATGATCGCGGCACCGACCCCCTGTATCGCGCGGGCCGCGATCAGCCCGTCGATACCGGATGCGAGAGCCGCGCCCGCCGACGCTCCGGTGAAGATCGTCAGGCCGGTGATGAAGAGCCGCCGGCGCCCGAACCGGTCGCCGAGCGCGGCTCCGAACATCAGCAGCACCGCGAAGGTGAGGGTGTACGCGCTCACCGTCCATTCGAGGTCGTCCAGGGCTCCCCCGAGGTCCTCGCGGATCGACGGGAGCGCGGTGGTGACCACCAGGTTGTCGAGCGCCGCCATGAACCCCGCGACGCTGGTCACGGCCAACGCCCAACCCGCACCCCACCGTTTCCCACCCCCCGGCTTCAACGGCTGCTCCGGCCTCTCCGACTTCTCCGACTGCTCCGACTTCTCCGACTGCTTCGGCACTGTTCCCCCCTATGGATTGGACACCGTAGATTAGTTATTGATCACTAACTTCTATGGGCAGCCGCAGCTCACTGATGTGGCCGCCCCGGCGGAGCTACCCCCCGCACATCCCCTGCGCCCCATTGAGCCCCTCCCACACCCGGTCCTCGGGCGGGAACCCGAGCGCCACCAGGGTGTTGGTGAGCATCCCGCAGGCGAGGAACGACGTCGCGCCGGCCGCATCCGCTCCCAGGGCCAGGAGGATCGTGTCGTACAGCTCCGTCCACCCGGCCCGCGCCGCCTTGCCGAACTCGTGGTCGCCGGCCGCTTCCGCAGCCGCCGCGGTCACATAGATCTGCATCTGGAGGAGCAGCTTGTCCCGGTCTTCGGTGATCAGCTGCTGATAGGCGCTGCCCATCGCCTCCAGGGCCTCCTCGCCCCGCAGGCCCTCGGCCGCGTCCCGGAAGACCGCGATGATTTCCTCCACGCACCGGCCGGACGCCGCCAGGAAGATGGCCTGCTTGTTCGGGAAGAGGCGGAAGAGGTACGGCTGCGAGACACCCACGCGCTTGGCGATCACCTCGGTGGAGGTGCCGTGATAGCCGCTGCGGGCGAATTCGACCATCGCCGCACGGACGACGCTCTCTCGCCGCTCTTCTGCGCTCATCCTGACCATGCAGTGAAGTTAGTGGTTGATAACTAACTTGGTCAGAGGACCTGCGAGGCTCCGGGGCGCGACCCCGGAGCCCACCGGCCGTCAGGCCAGTCGCACGACCGCCCGGGACATCCCGAGCACCTTCTGGCCGGCGCTCATCGCGGTGAGGTCCACGCGGACCGTGCGCGCCTCGTCATCCAGCTTCGCCGCCACCTTGGCGGTGACCTCGATCAGCGCACCGGTGTCGTCGTTCGGGACCACGACCGGCTTGGTGAAGCGGACGCCGTACTCGGTGACCGCGCCCGGGTCGCCGACCCAGTCCGTGACCACGCGGACCGCCTCGGCCATGGTGAACATGCCGTGCGCGATGACGTCGGGCAGCCCGACCTCCTTCGCGAACTTCTCGTTCCAGTGGATCGGGTTGAAGTCGCCGGACGCGCCCGCGTACTGCACCAGCATGGCGCGGGTCACGGGGAAGGATGCCGCCGGCAGCTCGGTGCCGGGCTCGACGTCCTCGTAACGGATCTTCGCGGTCATCTCAGGCCCCCTCGGCCGCTCGGGACACCAGCTTGGTCCAGGCGGTCACGACGTGTTCGCCCGCCTCGTCGTGGACCTCGCCCCGGATGTCCAGGATGTCGTTGCCCGCAAGGGACTTGATCGCCTCGATGGTCGAGGTGACGGTGAGCCGGTCGCCCGCGCGGACGGGACGGCTGTACGCGAACTTCTGGTCGCCGTGCACCACCCGGCTGTAGTCGAGGCCCAGCTGCGGATCCTGGACGACCTGGCCGGCCGCGCCGAATGTGATGGCAAACACAAAGGTCGGCGGCGCGATCACATCGGTGTGCCCCAGGGCCTTGGCCGCCTCCGGGTCGGTGTAGGCCGGGTTCTCGTCCCCGACCGCCACGGCGAACTCGCGAATCTTCTCGCGGCCGACCTCGTACGGGGCAGTGGGCGGATAGGTCCGCCCCACGAAGGACTGGTCGAGCGCCATCGGCTGGCTACCTCCTGTTGATCAGGAATGAAGGGTGCTGATGCGGAGTGGTGGCGCGCTGGATGCGCCAACGCCGAGAGGCCGCTCCCCGGTGTGGGGAACGGCCTCTCGAACGAGCCTGAGTGCCAGACGCCGTGGTTAGCGGGTCTCGCGGTGCGCAGTGTGCGAGTTGCAGCGCGGGCAGTGCTTCTTCATCTCCAGTCGGTCCGGGTTGTTACGCCGGTTCTTCTTGGTGATGTAGTTCCGCTCCTTGCACTCCACGCAGGCCAGCGTGATCTTCGGGCGGACGTCGGTGGCAGCCACGTGAGTGCTCCTTGACGGACGGGTTGACGGATGAACGCATAAAAGAGTAGCCGATCGAAGGACCGACCCCACAATCGGCTACTGTGTGTAGCGGTGACCGGACTTGAACCGGTGACACAGCGATTATGAGCCGCTTGCTCTACCGACTGAGCTACACCGCTTTGACACGGATTCCCTCACCCGAAGGTGAGGGCTTCCGCACCAGAGCCCCAATACGGAATCGAACCGTAGACCTTCTCCTTACCATGGAGACGCTCTACCGACTGAGCTATTGGGGCGAGCGATGAAGACATTACACGGTCCCTCGCCGATCGCCCAAATCCGTTTCGTGCCGCCCTTCCAGGCGTCCTTCGAGGGGCTGTCCCACCGGTCCCGTAGGCCACTCAGGGCCACACCGGTACGACTATTTCGCACCTCCTCGATGCGCGCGTGGGGCCGCCCTAGGCTCGCCTCACGCTGCGTGATCTTGCCCGCCCGAGCCCGATCACCCGAGCCCGATCAGGAGCGCGATGTCCGACAGCCACCAGCAGCCGGCCCACTCCCCCGGCACCGGCGAAGGCCCCGACCCCGCCTCCGGCTCCTCGCTGCTGCTGAGCGGCGCCCTGCTCGCCGACGGCCGGAGCGTGGACGTGCGGCTCGGCGGCGGCCGCATCGAGGCGGTCGGCACGGCGGGGAGCCTGGCCGCGCACGGCTCCGCTCGGGTCGATCTGAACGGCTTCCTGCTCCTCCCCGCCCCCGCCGAGCCGCACGCCCACGGTGACACCGCGCTGACCGCCTTCAGCGCGGAGGGCCCGGTCTCGTACGCGGTCGAGGAGGTCCAGCGCCGGGCCACCGAGGCCGCCCTGCTCCAGCTCGGCCACGGCGCCACGGCGCTGCGCTCGCACGTCCGCATCGACGAGGTCAGCGGGCTCGACCCGCTGGAGGCGGTGCTCCAGACCCGGCGTTCCCTGCGCGGTCTCACCGAGCTCGCCGTGGTCGCGGTGCCGCGGCTGCTGACCGGCGTGGCCGGCGCCGACGGGCTCGCCATGCTGCGCGACGCGGTCAAGATGGGCGCCTCCGTGGTGGGCGGCTGCCCCGATCTCGACGCCGACCCGGCCGGTTACGCCGAGGCCGTCCTCGAACTCGCCGCCGAGCACGGCTGCGCGGTCGACCTGCACACCGACGGCGCCGACCCGGCGCGCCTGGCCCGCCTCGCCGCCATGTCCGGCGGGCTGCGCCCCGGTGTCGTCATCGGCCCGTGCGGCGCCCTGTCCCGGCTCCCCCGCGAGACCGCCGCGCGTACCGCCGACCAACTCGCCTCCGCCGGGGTCGCGGTGACCTGCCTGCCCCAGGGCGGCTGCGGCATGACGGACCGTCAAGGAGCGGCTCCCGTACGCCTGTTGAGGTCGGCCGGGGTGCGACTAGCGGCGGGAAGCGGTTCGTTGCGTGACGTGTCCAACCCGGTCGGCCGGGGCGACCCGCTGGAGGCCGCCTACCTGCTCGCCTCCCAGGCGGGGCTGCGTCCCGAGGACGCGTACGCGGCGGTGAGCACGGTGGCCCGCGAGACGATGGGCCTGCCCGAGGTGCGCGTGGAGGCGGGCTTTCCCGCCGAACTGCTCGCCGTACGGGGCGAACGCATCGCGGGCGTCCTCTCCCTCGCCTACAGCCGCATCGTCATCCACCGGGGCCGTGTGGTGGCCCGTACGAGCGCGGTGCGCGAGTACTGCGACTCGGCCGCCGCGGTCGCCCTCGACCTGCCGCGGCAGGGCCGGTCGGAGTCCGGGCGCGGCGAGCCCGGCTGATCACTTGTCCGGCGCGCGGCGGCAACTCCGCGTACCGTCGTGACCATGCGCATTGTCATCGCTGGAGGTCATGGTCAGATCGCGCTGCGGCTCGAACGGCTGCTCGCGGCGCGCGGCGACGAGGTCGCGGGCATCATCCGCAAGAAGGAACAGGCGGACGACCTGCGAAAGGCCGGGGCGGAGCCGGTCGTCCTCGACCTGGAGTCGGCATCGGTGGACGCGGTCGCCGAGGTGCTTGGCGGCGCGGACGCCGTGGTCTTCGCGGCGGGCGCGGGCCCGGGCAGCGACACCGCACGCAAGGAGTCGGTGGACCGCGCGGCCGCGATTCTCCTCGCCGACGCGGCGGAACGGGCGGGCGTGCGGCGCTACGTCATCGTGTCGTCCATGGGCGCGGACTCCTCGCACGCCGGCGACGGTGTCTTCGACGCCTATCTGCGCGCGAAGGGCGCCGCCGACGACGCCGTACGGTCCCGGACGGCCCTGGACTGGACGGTCCTGCGCCCCGGTTCGCTGACCAACGACGCGGGCAAGGGGCTGGTGACCCTCGCCGCCTCGACCGGGCGCGGCACGATCCCCCGCGACGACGTGGCCGCGGTCCTGGCCGAACTCCTGGAGAGCCCGGCCACGGCGGGCCTCACGCTGGAGCTGATCAGCGGGTCGGCGCCGGTGACGGTGGCGGTGAAGGGCGTGGCGGGGAACTGAGCGACCCCGGAAAACTGACAGACCCCGGAAAACTGAGAGACCCCGGGTGACCTTTTCAGGTCACCCGGGGTCTCACCCAGTGTGGCGGCGCCAGGATTCGAACCTGGGTAGGCAGAGCCGACGGATTTACAGTCCGTTCCCATTGGCCACTCGGGCACACCGCCATGGGATGTCGCTCGTGGTTTCCCGCCTTTTCGGCGGTGCTCCGTGGCAACGACGTAAACGATACCCGATGCCCAGGGGTGGTTCGCCACCCCATTGATCAGCGCTGCGCCGGGCGGGGGGTGACTAGGCTTTGGGGCGGTGGTTCGGCAGGGGCCGGGTCGCCGCGCGCCCGGCCGCCGGCTCGTGCGCACCCCCGACACACCCCGACCCAAGGAGCCACAGGACATGGCCGACTCCAGTTTCGACATCGTCTCGAAGGTCGAGCGGCAGGAGGTCGACAACGCCCTCAACCAGGCCGCCAAGGAGATCTCGCAGCGCTACGACTTCAAGGGCACGGACGCCTCGATCTCGTGGTCCGGCGAGAAGATTCTCATGCAGGCCAACGGCGAGGAGCGCGTGAAGGCGATCCTCGACATCTTCGAGACCAAGCTGATCAAGCGCGGTATCTCCCTGAAGTCGCTGGACGCGGGTGAACCCCAGCTGTCCGGCAAGGAGTACAAGATCTTCGCCTCCATCGAGGAGGGCATCTCCCAGGACAACGCCAAGAAGGTCGCCAAGACCATCCGCGACGAGGGCCCCAAGGGCGTCAAGGCGCAGGTCCAGGGCGAAGAGCTGCGCGTCTCGTCCAAGAGCCGCGACGACCTCCAGGCCGTCCAGGCCCTGCTCAAGGGCAAGGACTTCGACTTCGCCATCCAGTTCGTGAACTACCGCTGACCCCCTTCGCACCGCTCGCCGCGCACGCGGGCATGGTGTCCGATTTCCGCCAGCGTGCGGCGGTCGGGGGTCGCAGACTCGGTGTCGTACAGGAAGAAGGGAATGTGCGATGACTGTCTACGCGACCCTCGACAGCCCCCTGGGTGAGCTGTTGCTCGTGGGTGAGGAGTCGGCTACCGCGCCGGGCGGGACCGCGCTGGTCTCGCTCTCCGTGCCGGGGCAGAAGGGCGGTGCGGTCGTCCGGGACGGGTGGCGGCGGGCGCCCGAGGCCTTCGCGGGGATCGCCGCGCAGCTGCGGGCGTACTTCGCCGGCGAGCTGACCCGGTTCGACGTCGAGTACGCCGCCGGCGCGCCCGGCACCGAGTTCCAGCGCCAGGTCTGGGCCGAGCTGGACGCGATCGAGTACGGAACGACGATCTCGTACGGTGAGATCGCCCGGCGGATCGGCGCCTCCCCCGTGCTGGTGCGGGCGGTGGGCACCGCGATCGGGCGCAACCCGCTGCTCGTGGTGCGGCCCTGCCACCGGGTGATCGGTTCCGACGGGTCCTTGAAGGGGTACGCCGGCGGCCTCGGCCGCAAGCAGGCGCTGCTCGGGATCGAAGGCGCCCTGGCGTCATGAGCGAGGGGCTGTTCCGGCTGCCTCGGCCCGCGCGGGTCGAGGTCGCGCCCGGTGCGGTGCATCTGCCGGGATGGCTCCCGGTCGCGCGTCAGCGCGAGCTCGTCGCCGCCTGCCGGGAGTGGGCGCGCGGGCCCGTGCCGATCCGGCGGACCGTGTTGCCCGGCGGCGGTGTCATGTCGGTGCGGACGGTGTGTGTCGGGTGGCACTGGCAGCCCTACCGGTACACCCGCGCCGCCGATGACGTGAACGGGCTCGCTGTTGCCCCCTTCCCGGACTGGCTGGGCGAGTTGGGGCGCTCCGCCGTGGCCGCCGCGTACGGCGACGCCGACGCGGCCGCGCGGTACGCGCCCGACACCGCGCTCGTCAACTTCTACGACGACACCGCGAAGATGGGGCTCCACCAGGACAAGGACGAGAAGTCCGACGCGCCCGTCGTCTCGCTCAGCATCGGCGACAGCTGTGTCTTCCGGTTCGGCAACGCCGAGAACCGCGGGCGGCCCTACACCGATGTGGAGCTGGTCTCCGGGGACCTGTTCGTGTTCGGCGGGCCCTCCCGGTTCGCATACCACGGCGTGCCCAAGGTGCTGCCGGGGACGGGAGAGCCGGGCACGGGGCTCGCTCACGGCAGGCTCAACCTCACGTTGCGCGAGACCGGACTCGGTGGTTGAGCAACCACCGTGGTGCCGCGCGCCGTTGCTCAGCGGCTGCGTGAATTGCCGAACAGGATGCGGTAGATGATCAGCAGGACGAGTGAGCCGCCGATCGCCGCCGCCCAAGTGGCCCCGTCGTAGAAGTGGTTGGCGACCGGGCGGTCCAGCCAGCGCGCCGATATCCAGCCACCGACGAAGGCTCCCGCGACCCCGATGACGGTCGTCCCGACGAAGCCGCCCGGGTCGCGGCCGGGGAGCAGGACCTTGGCTATGGCTCCGGCGATCAGGCCGAGGATGATCCAGCTGAGGATGCCCATGCCGGGAACCCGCCTTTCGTACATACGCGCTCGCGGGGCCGTCTGCCGTATTGCGTAACCCCGCAACCATTCGGTTCGTGGGGGAAGACGCCCCGGCGGCGCGCACGGTTGCGGTCCTGACAAGGCGCACGGTTGCGGTCCTGATCAAGGCGCACGCGGTTACGGGCCTGATCAAGGCGCGGCCCAGGACACGGCACCGGGCCGTTCGCCTCGCTCGGCGTGCGACGAACGGCCCGGATCCCCGCTCTCAGCGCGCCGCGAACGGCTCGTCCGTGCGGACGATCTCCTTGCCCAGGGGCAGCAGCGACACCGGGATCAGTTTGAAGTTGGCGAGGCCCAGCGGGATGCCGATGATCGAGACGCACAGCGCGATGCCGGTGACGATGTGGCCGAGCGCCAGCCACCAGCCGGCCAGGACCAGCCACAGGACGTTGCCGACGCAGGAGGGCGCGCCCGCGCCCCGCCGGTCGACGACCGTGTAGCCGAACGGCCAGAGCGCGTACACACCGATGCGGAACGCCGCCACACCGAAGGGGATCCCGATGATCGTGATGCACAGCAGCACGCCCGCGAGCAGATAGCCGAGGAACATCCAGAAGCCGCAGAGAATCAGCCAGACGATGTTCAGGATTGTCTTCACGGGCGGCGACCTGCCATCTGTTCGAGTCGGGTGATGCGCTCCGCCATCGGCGGGTGGGTGGAGAACAGTTTGGACACTCCCTGACCAGGGCGGAAGGGGTTCGCGATCATCATGTGGCTCGCCGTCTCGATGCGGGGCTCCGGCGGCAGCGGCAGCTGCTTGGTGCCCGCGTCGAGCTTGCGCAGCGCGCTGGCCAGGGCCAGCGGATCGCCGGTGAGCTGGGCTCCGGACGCGTCGGCCTCGTACTCGCGGGAACGGCTGATCGCGAGCTGGATGATCGAGGCGGCC
Organism: Streptomyces sp. NPDC048361; assembly: GCF_040651795.1. Classification (NCBI taxonomy): domain Bacteria; kingdom Bacillati; phylum Actinomycetota; class Actinomycetes; order Kitasatosporales; family Streptomycetaceae; genus Streptomyces; species Streptomyces sp. NPDC048361. The sequence continues at coordinate 94,571 of NZ_JBEZKW010000014.1, read as the reverse complement.
AACGGACCCAGAATCATGATCAGCAGCATGCCGAAGATACCGGGTCCCTCGTCGTCGCTGGAACGGCCGACCGGGATCAGCCACGCGAAGTTGACCAGGAACATGATCACCGCGGCGAGGGCGCCGGCGACCGACGAGATCAGGATGTCGCGGTTGTAGACATGGCTCAGCTCGTGGCCGATCACGCCCCGCAGCTCCCGCTCGTCGAGGATCTGCAGGATCCCGTCGGTGCAGCACACCGCCGCGTTGCGCGGGTTGCGGCCCGTCGCGAACGCGTTGGGCGCCTGCGTGGGCGAGATGTAGAGCCGGGGCATCGGCTGGCGCGCCTGGGTGGAGAGCTCGCGGACCATCCGGTAGAGCTCCGGCGCCTCGAACTCGCTCACCGGGCGCGCCCGCATGGCGCGCAGCGCCAGCTTGTCGCTGTTCCAGTAGGCGTAGGCATTGGTGCCGAGCGCCACCAGGACCGCGACGATCAGCCCTGGGCGCCCGAAGAAGCTCCCGATGACGATGATGAGCGCGGACAGTCCTCCGAGGAGGACAGCGGTCCTCAGCCCGTTGTGCCGGCGGTGCACGGTACGCCCTCCAAGTGGTGCGGTGGGGAGCCTTCGCTGGTGGCCCTTCCGATGTCCAGTGGACTCTCCCGTACTGGTCAACGCCAGGCGGGGGACGCTGGTTCCCTTGTGCGCGCTGGAGGGCGCGTTACGCCGTTCGGGTCGGGTCAGCGCGGGGCGGGCAGCCCGGCCATCTCCAGCGCCCTCGGGTCGGGCTCGATCTCGCTCGTGCAGAACGAGCAGCGGCTCGCGATGCCGGGGATCTGGGAGTAGCAGCGCGGGCAGTCGCGCAGTGCGGCCTTGATGTCCACGGGCTTGTTCTTGTCCCGCCGGTCGAAGCGGGTCTGCACCTTCATCATGGGCACGACGACGAGGAAGTAGAGCACCGCGGCGGTGATCACGAAGGCGATGGCCGCGCCGATGAACTTGCCGTAGGGGAACGTCACGCCCTCGGCGGAGAAGCTCGCCGTACTGAAGTCGCCGGTCGAGCGGGTGGCCATGCCGATCAGCGGGGTGATGAAGGCGGTACTGAATCCCGTGACCACCGCGGTGAAGGCCGATCCGACGGCCAGACCGACCGCCATCGTCACTATGTTCCCGCGCAGGATGAAGTCCTTGAACCCGCTCAGCACCGCTCTGCTCCCTGATGTCTCTCGTCCGGTTCCGGGCCGACACACGTGTGTGCGCTCCCGGATGTGCGCGTACGACAGTGCCTCCTCAAGGGCGTACGCACCAAACCGTGCCCTCGCGTCGGCCGCGCCAAAACTCAGAAGAGGGTCACCGTGGCGAAGTGCAGGGCAAGTTGGGGCAGTCCGGACAGAAGGACCCCGCCGACCGCGGTGAGACCGATGGCGGCCGCGAGCGGAACCGGGACGCGGAGGCGCTCGGGGCGCGGGGCGGTGCCGGCGGACGCGCCCGCCGGGCGGAACAGGAGCGCGGTCCACCGCAGGTAGTAGTAGAGGGCGACGACCACGTTGATCGCCATGACCACCGCGAGCCAGCCGAGACCCGCGTCCACGGCCGCCGAGAAGACGGTGACCTTGGCGAACAGGCCGATGATGCCCGGCGGGAGCCCGGCGAGGCACAGCAGGAAGAAGGCGAGCGCGAGGGCGGCCAGGGGGCGCTCGGCGTACAGGCCCCGGTAGTCGCTGAGGCGGTTGAGCGGCTTGCTCCGGGCGACCAGGGCCGCGACCGCGAACGCGCCCAGGTTCACCACCGCGTACATCAGGGCGTACGCCACGGTGGCGCCGACCTTGTCGTCACTGGAGTAGGCGGCGGCAGCGATCGGCACCAGGAGGTAGCCGGCCTGCCCGACCGACGACCAGGCGAGCAGCCGGACCGCGCTGTGGGCGCGGGTGGCGGACTGCCGCAGGGCGGCCGCGTTGCCGAGGGTCATGGTCAGCGCGGCGAGCACCGCGAGCGCCGGACCCCACACGTCGGCGTACGCGGGGAAGGCGACGACCGTCACCAGGATGAGCCCGGAGAAGCCGACCGCCTTGCCGACGACGGAGAGGTAGGCGGCCATGGGCAGCGGCGCGCCCACATAGGTGTCGGGCACCCAGAAGTGGAAGGGCGCCGCGGCCGTCTTGAACGCGAAGCCGACCAGGGTGAGGACGACGCCCGCCTCGGCGACGGTCTCCAACTGGCCGGGGACGGTGGCCAGTTTGGTGGCGAGCTCCGTGAGGTGCAGGGTGCCCGTCGCCGCGTATACGAAGCTGACGCCGAGCAGCATCACGGCCGTCGCGGTCACCGACGACAGGAAGAACTTCAGGGCCGCCTCGGAGGAGAGCCGGTCGCCGCGCCTGAGCCCGACGAGCGCGAAGGCGGGCAGGGACGCGACTTCCAGGGCGACGACAAGGGTGGCCAGGTCACGGGAGGCGGGCAGCAGGGCCGCGCCGGCCGCGGAGGAGAGCAGCAGGAACCAGAACTCGCCCGCGGGGAGCTTCTCCTCGGTGTCCTTCATCGACAGGAGCGCGGTGAGCAGGGCGCCGCCGAGGACGAGCGCCTGAATGACGAAGGCGAACTGGTCGACGGTGTAGCTGCACGCGTCCGGGTTGGCGGTCAGACAGAACGTGGAGCGGCTGCCGGTACGGAGCGGCAGCAGGGCGGCGAGCGCCGCGACCAGGCCCGCGAGGGTGACCCAGCCGAGCAGCGACTTGCGTTTCGGCGACAGGAACAGGTCGGCGAGGAGCACGATCAGCGCGGCGGCCGCGGTGATCAGCGGCGGCGCGATCGCGACCCAGTCGACGGACTGGACCAGGCTTGCGGTGCCGGCCGCCGCGGTGGTGACGTCGGGGGTCACGACTTGCCTCCTGCGAGGAGCTTCTGGACGGCCGGGTCGGTGAGGCCGAGGAGGACCGCGGGCCAGAGGCCGGCGAGGACGGTGAGCGCGACGAGCGGGCTCCAGGCGGCGAACTCGTAGCCCTGGATGTCGGCGAGCACGGGGCCTTCGGCCGGCTTGCCGCCCATGCAGACCCGGCGCACGACGACCAGCAGGTACGCGGCGGTGAGCAGGGTGCCGAGGGCGGCGATCGCCACGAAGGTGAGGAAGGCGGGACGGCTCAGGCCGGGCGCCGGGTCGAACGCGCCGAACATCGAGAGCATCTCGCCCCAGAACCCGGCGAGTCCGGGCAGTCCGAGCGAGGCGACGGCGGCGAAGGCGAGGAGGCCGCCCAGGCGGGGGGCCCGGCCGTAGAGAGCGGCTCCGGTGGCGCCGGCCAGGGTGTCGAGGTCGGCGGTGCCGTAGCGGTCCTTGAGGGCGCCGACCAGGAAGAAGAGCAGGCCGGTGATGAGGCCGTGGGCGACGTTGGCGAAGAGCGCGCCGTTGACGCCGGTCGGGGTCATCGAGGCGATGCCCAGCAGCACAAAGCCCATGTGGCCGACGGAGGAGTACGCGATGAGCCGCTTCAGGTCGCCCTTGTTGCCTTCCCTGGCGAGGGAGAGGCAGGCGAGCGATCCGTAGATGATCCCGGCGACGGCGAACGCGGCCAGGTAGGGCGCGAAGGTGTGCATGCCGTGCGGCGCGATCGGCAGCACGATCCGTACGAATCCGTAGGTGCCCATCTTCAGGAGCACGCCGGCCAGGAGCACCGAGCCGACGGTCGGTGCGGCGGTGTGGGCGTCCGGCAGCCAGCTGTGCAGGGGGAACATCGGGGTCTTGACCGCGAGCCCGATCCCGATCGCCAGAACGGCGATGACCTGCACGGATGTGGTCAGCCCCCGGCCGTTGTCAGTGGCGAGTGCCACCATGTCGAAGGTGCCCGCCTTGAGCCCGATCAGGAGCAGGCCGAGCAGCATGACGACGGAGCCGAGCAGGGTGTAGAGGATGAACTTCCAGGCGGCGGCCGTCCGTTGGGCACCACCCCAGCGGGCGATCAGGAAGTACATCGGGATGAGGACCATCTCGAACGCGAGGAAGAACAGCACGAGGTCCAGGACGGCGAAGGTGGCGAGGGTGCCGGATTCCAGGACGAGCAAGAGGGCGACGAACGCCTTCGGGTCGGGGCCCGGAGCCCGGGGCGTCAGCCCGTCGTGTCGCTGCTTGAAGTAGCTGTACAGCGCGCAGAGGAAGGTCAGCAGCGCGGTCAGGACGAGGAGGGGGAGGGAGATGCCGTCGATGCCGAGGTGGATGTGGACGTTGAGGGCCGGGATCCACTGGATGTCCGTCGTGGCCTGCATCCTCGACGGGTGGCCGTGGTCGAAGCCGAGCGCGAGGACGATCGCAGCCAGCAGGATCACGCCGGTCACGGTGACGCCGTGGCGCAGCACGGCCTGCTCGGGGCTCTTGCCCTTGAGGCCGGGCGGCGCGGGCAGCAGGGCGGCGACGGCGCCGATCAGGGGGACGACGACGATGAACGCCAGAAGGAACTGCATCACGGACTCGCTGATATCGATCACGGCTCAGGACCCCGCGGTGACGTTGGCAACGACGACCACGGCGGCCGCCAGGACGAGTGAGCCGGCCAGCAGCGCGCTGAGGTAGCTCTGCACATTGCCGTTCTGCGCGCGGCGCACGGCCCGGCCGAGCCAGTTCGGCGCGGCGCTCGCACCGCGTACGTACGTCTCGACGACCTCCCGGTCCAGGAAGCGGACCAGGCCGGCCGCGGCGAGGACGGGGCGGACGAACAGGGCGGAGTAGACGGCGTCCAGGTGGAAACCGGTGGCCGCGTGGCGGTGCAGCGGGCCGAGCAGGAGACGGCCGGGGTCGGCCGGGTCGGGGGCCGACGCGATGGAGCCGTACACCTCGGTGTGACTGGCGATGGCCTCCTCCTCGACCTGGCCGCCGTCGCCCTCGGGATGAGCGGCGACGGCGCCCATCGGGGTGCGGGGCGCAAGCGCCGAGGTGTGGCGCCAGGCGGCGTAGGTGACCAGGCCGCCGACGAGGGCGACACCCGTGGACAGCACCGCGGTGGTGACGGCCGGGGTGAGGGCGCGCCCGTCGAACCAGTCGCCGAGGTAGCCGGCGGTGAGACCGAAGCCGATGGAGGGGATGGCGAGCACCCACAGGACGGCGTTCATGACGACGGGCTGCTTCCCGTGCGCGGGGGCGTCCGCTCCCCTGCCGCGGAAGGCGAGCAGCCACAGGCGCATCGCGTACGCGGCGGTGAGGAGGGCGGTGACCAGGCCGGCGATCAGCACGGTCCAGCCGGCACCGGCCGGGGCGACCTGGCTTTCGCCGAGCGCGGTGTGCTCGGCGGCCGACAGGACGGCCTCCTTGGAGAAGAAGCCGGCGAAGGGAGGGATCGCGGCGAGCGCGAGCAGGGCGACGGTCATCGTCCAGTACGCGTCGGGGATGCGCTTGGCGAGGCCGCCCATGCGGGACATGGCGGTCAGCGAGTTGGTGCCCGCGGCGTGGATGACCACACCGGCAGCGAGGAAGAGCAGCGCCTTGAAGGCGCCGTGCGACAGGAGGTGGAAGACGGCGGCCCCGCGGTCGCCGACGGCCAGGGCGCCCGACAGATAACCGAGCTGGCCGATGGTCGAGTAGGCGAGAACACGCTTGATGTCGTCCTGGGCGAGGGCCGCGAGCCCCGAGCCGACCATGGTGATCGCGGCCATCACGGCGAGCACGGTCATCGCGGCGGCCGACGCGGCGAAGAGGGGGAGCAGCCGGGCCACGAAGTAGATGCCGGCGGCGACCATCGTCGCGGCGTGGATCAGCGCGGAGACCGGGGTGGGGCCGGCCATCGCGTCGGGCAGCCAGGTGTGCAGCGGGAACTGCGCGGACTTGCCGGCCACACCGGCGAGCAGCAGCAGCGCGATGAGAGTGGGGTGACCGATGCCGCCGGTGAGGGCGGCCTGGACGACGCCGGTGATCCGGAACGTACCGGCGTCGGTGGCGAGCGCGAACAGACCGATCAGGAAGGGGACGTCGCCGAGCTTGGTGACGAGGAAGGCCTTCAGGGAGGCGGCGCGCGCCTCGGGGGTCTCCCAGTAGTGGCCGACCAGGAAGTACGAGCAGATGCCCATGACCTCCCAGCCGACCAGGAGCACCATCAGGTCGCCGGAGTAGACGACGAGCAGCATCGCGGAGGTGAAAAGGGAGACGAGCGCGGCGTACGAGGTGTAGCGCGGGTCGTCGCGCAGATAGCCCGTCGAGTAGAGCTGGACGCAGGTCGCGACCAGGCCGACCAGGACGGCGACGAGGACCGCGAACCCGTCCAGGTGGAGGGCGAGTTCGATCGGTACGGAGCCGGTCGGGGTGAGCCGGGTGGCGGCGTCGATCGCCTTGCCGCCGCCCTGGTCGACGGCGACGACGACGGCGAGCACGAACGCGGCGAACGTCGGCAGCACCGCGAGCGGGCGGACCAAGCCGGGGACGCGGCGGCCGAGCAGCAGGCCGGCCGCGGCGCCCAGGAACGGCAGGAGCGGAACGAGGACGGCGAGGGTCGTGGTGGTCACGCGGCGGCCTCAGCCTTCTGTGCCGGGGCGGCGGGGTCTTCGGGGTCGTCAGGGTCCGCCGGGTCCGACGGGTCCGTACCTGGGCCCTCTGCGGTGTCGCGGAGCTTGTCGATGTCGGCGGTGCCGCGGTTGCGGTACACGGCCAGCACGATCGCCAGGCCGATGCCGATCTCGGCGGCGGCGATGGCGATGGTGAACAGGGTGAGCGCCTGCCCGGCGTGGAGGCTGTCGCGCAGCCACACGTCGAAGGCGACGAGGTTGAGGTTGACGGCGTTGAGCATCAGCTCGACGGACATCAGGACCAGGATCGCGTTGCGCCGCGCGAGCACACCGTAGAGACCGGTGCAGAACAGGAGGACGGCGAGCACGGCGGGATAGGCGAGGTGCATCAGCGCGACTCCGTCTCACGGGGGGCGGCGGGGGTCTCGCGGGGGGCGTCGTCCGCCGCGCTCTTGCGGGACAGCACGATCGCGCCGACCAGCGCGGCGAGGAGCAGCACGGACAGCGCCTCGAAGGGCAGCACCCAGTGGCGGAAGAGGATCTCGCCGGAGACCTTGGTGGAGCCCTGGGCCGGTCCGTCCAGGTCGATCCAGCTCGTGCGGAAGGCGTCCACGACGACCCAGACCAGGGTTCCGGCCGCGGCGACGGCCACTGTGAGCGCCGCCCAGCGGTTGTTGGAGTCGGCGTCCGGTGAGCGGCCGATGGGGGCCCGGGTGAGCATCAGTCCGAACAGGAGGAGCACCACGATCGAACCGACGTAGATGAGGACCTGCACCCAGGCGATGAACTCGGCGGTGAGCAGGAGGTACTCGACGGCGAGGCCGCCGAGCGCCACGACCAGCCACAGGGCGGCGTGCACCAGCTGCCGGGTCGTGACGGTCATGACGGCCGCGCCGAGGGTGGCGACGCCGACGAGGACGAAGGCGATCTCCACACCGGTCGGCGAGAGGAAGCCCTGCGGCGCGGTGAGGGCCGCCTGGGCAAGGATCGCGCTCATGCCTGACCTCCCTCGGGGGTGGCGTCGGGGCCGGAGTCGGTACCGGAGGCGGTGCCGGAGTCGGGCGTGGCGCCCGGGGTCGGCCCTGCGGTCGGCTCCTCGATGGCTGCGGCTGCCTCGGCCGGCTCCTCGATGGCTGCGGCTGCCTCGGCCGCCTGCGCGGCGGCCAGTTTGTCGGCGGCCTTGCGGGCGGCGGCGACCTCCTTGGGCTCCTCGGCGCCGGGGTCGAGTGCGGGCGGGGCCGGCACCGTCCACATCCAGTCGCGCAGCTTGTCGCGCTCATGGGTGAGCTCGTGGATGTCGGTCTCCGCGTACTCGAACTCCGGGGACCAGAAGAGCGCGTCGAAAGGACACACCTCGATGCAGATACCGCAGTACATGCAGAGCGAGAAGTCGATGGCGAAGCGGTCGAGGACGTTGCGGCTGCGTTCGCGGCCGCCCTCGACCGCGGCCGGGACGGTCTCCTTGTGGGAGTCGATGTAGATGCACCAGTCGGGGCACTCGCGGGCGCACAGCATGCACACCGTGCAGTTCTCCTCGAACAGGCCGATCACGCCCCGGCTGCGGGGCGGGAGTTCGGGCTGGACGTCGGGGTACTGCGCGGTGACGGTCTTCTTCGTCATCGTGCGGAGCGTGACGGCGAGGCCCTTGGCGAGGCCGGAACCGGGGAGAGCCATTAGCTGATCGCCACCTTCACGATGCCGGTGAGCGCGATCTGGGCGAGCGCGAGCGGAATGAGCGTGGTCCAGGCGAGCTTCTGCAGCTGGTCCTCGCGCAGGCGCGGGTAGCTGACCCGGAGCCAGATGACGACGAAGGCGAGGACGGCCGTCTTGAGCAGGGTCCAGACCCAGCCGAGACCGTCGTCGCCCCACGGGCCGTGCCAGCCGCCGAGGAACAGGACGGTGGTCAGGCCGCACAGGACGACGATGCCGGCGTACTCGGCGAGCAGGAACAGCGCGAAGCGCAGACCCGTGTACTCGGTGTACGCGCCGAAGATGATCTCGGAGTCGGCGACGGGCATGTCGAAGGGCGGGCGCTGGAGTTCGGCGAGACCGGCGACGAAGAAGACGAGCGCGCCGACGATCTGCCAGGGCAGCCACCACCAGTGGAAGGCGTTGAGGATGCCGGGCAGTGAGACCGTGCCGGCCGCCATGGCCACGGAGGCGGCGGCGAGCAGCATCGGCAGCTCGTACGCGAGCAGTTGGGCGGCCGTACGCAACCCGCCGAGCAGCGAGAACTTGTTGGCCGATGCCCAGCCCGCCATGAGCGAGCCGAGCACGCCCACACCCATCACGGCGAGCACGAAGAAGATGCCCGCGTCGACGACCTGGCCGACCGCCCCCTCGCTCGGGCCGATGGGCACGGCCACGAGGACGAGGAGGTAGGGCAGCAGGGCGACGGCGGGGGCCAGTTGGAAGATCCGCCGGTCGGCCGCGGCCGGGACGATGTCTTCCTTCTGCGCGAACTTCACGCCGTCCGCGACGAGTTGGGCCCAGCCGTGGAAGCCGCCCGCGTACATCGGGCCGAGCCGGCCCTGCATGTGCGCCATCACCTTGTGCTCGGTCTGCCCCACGACCAGCGGGAAGACGAGGAACACGACGAAGACGACGATGATCCGGAGGGCGACGTCGAGTGCGTCATTCACGCGGGTCGCCTCCGGCGGGGTCGGTGGGGTCGGGCTTGGCTGCCGGCTCGCGGTCGGGCTTGGCTGACGGCTCGCGGTCGGGCTTGGCTGCCGGCTCGCGGTCGGGCTTGGCTGCCGGCTCGCGGTCGGGCTTGGCTGCCGGCTCGCGGTCGGGTTCGGCGGGGTCGGACGGTTCGGGTACGTCGGTTCCCGGGGCCGGGGCGGGTTTCCCGTCCGGGTCGGCCGCGTCCGGAGCGGGGGTCGGCTCCTCGGCCGGGGCGGCTTCCGGGGCCGGGGTCGGCTCCGGTTCGTCGAAGGCCGGCTTCGCGTGGTGCCAGGGTGCGTCCGCACTGCGCGCGGAGCTGGGCCCGGCGGGCCGGCGCCGCGCGTCCGTGCCCTGCGACGAGGCCGGCCCGTCACCGGCGCCGGAGGCGGCCTGCGAAGCCGAGCCCTCGCTCGCGCTCCGGGCCCGCCGAGGACGTACGGCAGGAGCCGCGGGCGCCTCGGGCGTGGCCGGAATTTCGGGGCTCGCGGGGGCGGATGGAGCCCCCGGGGTCGCCGGAGCCGACGCACCCGGCGTCGTCTCCGTCCCCGGCGTCACCTGCGCACCCGAGGTCGAGGACGGGCTCTCCGCACTCGGGGTCGCGGACGCACCCGGCGTCGACTCCGCCCCCGGGGTCGCCGGGGCGCCCTCGGCCGTCTGGGATGCCGAGCCGTCCGACACGCTGCGGGCGCGCCGGACCGGGCGCTCCCCCGCAGCGCGGGCCGGGCGGTCGGCGCCGGCCGCGCGTGGGGTGCGGGCCGGGCGGGCCGCGGCGGGGGGAAGCTGGCCCTTCAGGGGGCCCCATTCGTTGGGGTCGGGGACGCCGGGCGGCAGCATCTGGCGGCGCTTGGGCCCGCCGTGCTCCGACTCGCCCGGCTCCTTCGCCCCCGGCCACGCCTTGGCGACCCGGGCCGCGAGCACGAAGTCCTTGCGCAGCGGGTGGCCCTCGAAGTTCTCCGGCAGGAGCAGCGGCACCAGGTGCGGATGGCCGGTGAACTCCACGCCGAACATCTCGTGGGTCTCGCGCTCGTGCCAGGCCGCGCCCGCGTACACGTCGATCGCGGAGGCCAGTACGGGCGCCGCGTGCGGGACGGTCGTACGCAGGAGCAGCCTGCGGACCCGGCCGGCGCCCGTGCCCTCGCCCAGCGCGACGACATGGGCGCAGATCTGGAAGCCCGTGCCGGGTTCGTCGACCGCGCTCAGCCAGTCGAAGTAGGTGCAGCCGAGCTCGGAGCGTGCGGTGCGCAGCGCCGCGATCCAGGTGTCGGCGGGCACGTCGACGGTGAGCAGGTCGTACGCCCGCGCCGCCGTGGCCTGCTCGCCGAAGACGTCGGTGACGCCGTCCGGCAAGGTGTCGTACGCGTTCACGCCCGGCCCTCCCCGGGGGTGGGCGGCGCGGCGACGAGCCCGCTGGTCAGCTGGGCCGGGGTGGCCGCGTTCGCGTACCGCTCGCCGAGCGATTCGCGGGCGATCTTCTCCTGGAGCTTGAGGATGCCCTGGAGCAGCGCCTCGGGCCGCGGCGGGCAGCCGGGCACGTACACGTCGACGGGGATGATCTGGTCGACGCCCTTGGTCACGGAGTACGAGTCCCAGTACGGGCCGCCGCAGTTGGAGCAGGCGCCGAAGGAGATGACGTACTTGGGCTCGGGCATCTGCTCGTAGAGCCGCTTGACCGCGGGCGCCATCTTGTCCGTCACCGTGCCGGAGACGATCATGAGGTCGGCCTGGCGCGGTCCGGGCGCGAAGGGGATCACGCCGAGCCGGATGAAGTCGTGGCGGGCCATGGAGGCCGCGATGAACTCGATGGCGCAGCAGGCGAGACCGAAGTTGAAGACCCACAGGCTGTAGCGGCGGCCCCAGTTGAGGACCACCTTCATCGGCGCGGGGGCCAGCCTCGACAGGACGCCGAGCCGTTGGGGCTCGGGCGCCGACTGGGACGCGGGCAGCACCTGCGGATCCGGCAGCGGCTGCGGCTCGGGCACCCGCCGGGGGTTGGTCACGTCCATTCCAGGACGCCCTTCTTCCATGCGTAGAGCAGTCCCAGGGCCAGGAAGCCCAGGAAGATGAACATCTCGACGAGGGTGGTCGCGCCGAAGCCCGCGGCCGCGAAGACCGTCGCCCAGGGGAAGAGGAAGATCGAGTCGACGGCGAAGATCACGTACAGGAACGCGTAGACGTAGTAGCGGACCTGGGTGTGGGCCCAGCCCTCGCCGACGGGGTCCACGCCGCACTCGTACGTGAGGAGTTTCTCCGGTGTCGGCACGGAGGGCCGCAGCAGCCGCCCGGCCCCGAAGGCCACGGCGACGAACAGCACGCCGATCACGGCGAGGAGGCCGACGACCGCATAGCTGTGGAAGTAGTCGGCAGCCAACGCCGGCGTCTGGCGCACGGTCGGTTCCGGCACGTCGCGCCCCTCGTTCCCTGGCCTCGATGGTCTCGTCGCGCCCTGTTCGACGCTGTGTACGGTCGGGAGTCTAGGCCCTGCTAAGGGCGCCCTTGGAAGGCGCGTCTCGCGGGCTGGGCCGCCGGGGTGGGGTTTTCCCCCGTACAAGAGGGTGCGGCACCCCATGGCGCCGCCCATCGCGGCCCGGCACTCTGGGGACCATGACCAGGACCCTCCGCGAACCGCAACGGTACGCAGCACACCCCGCAGGCGGCCCCGTCGGCGACAAGACGGCCGTTCCGCCCGTGGTGCGGTTCGCCTACGACCAGCACACCTGGAAGGAGGTCGTGCATCTCCTCGCCGACCTGCCTATGGCGATCTTCGGTTTCGTCTACGTCGTCGTGATGGTCGTGCTGGGGCTCGGTCTTTCGGTCACCGTGATCGGTCTTCCGCTGCTCGCGGCGGGGCTGCTCGGCGCACGTCAGCTGGGCAAGGCGGAACGGGCGAGGGCGAGGGGCCTGCTCGGGGTGCGGGTCGAGGAGCCGACGCCGATCCCGGCGGGCCCGAGCCGGCACGGCGGGTTCTTTCCCTGGCTGTGGACGAGCCTGCGCGACCCGGTGGCGTGGCGCAACGTGCTGTACGAGTTCGTGCGGCTGCCCTGGGGCATCCTCACCTTCACCGTGACGCTGGTCTCACTGATCGTGGCGTGGCCGGTGCTCGGCTTCATCACCCGCGGGCTCGCCAACGTCGACCGGATGATGGTGCGGGCCCTGCTCTCCCCCTCCGACAGCCTGGAGCGGCGGATCGCGGAGCTGGAGTCCGACCGGGGTGTCGTCGTCGACACGGCCGCGGCCGACCTGCGCCGCATCGAGCGGGATCTGCACGACGGCGCCCAGGCCCGCCTTGTGGCGCTCGCCATGGGTCTCGGGCTCGCGAAGGAGAAGCTGCTCGAAGACCCGGACGCGGCGGCCCTGATGGTCGGCGAGGCGCACGGCGAGGTGAAGCTGGCGCTCCAGGAGCTGCGCGATCTGGCCCGCGGTATTCACCCCGCGGTCCTCACCGACCGCGGTCTGGACGCGGCCCTCTCCTCCATCGCCTCCCGCTGCACGGTCCCGGTCAAGGTCACGGTCGACCTGCCGGCCAGGCCCGCCCCGGCCATCGAGGGCATCGCCTACTTCACGGTCTCCGAACTGCTCCAGAACGTCAGCAAGCACAGCGGGGCGCGGGCCGCCTCCGTCGAGGTGTGGCGCAGTGCCGAGCGGCTGCTCATCCAGGTCGAGGACGACGGGGTGGGCGGTGCGCGGCTCGACGGCGGCAGCGGGATGGCGGGGCTCTCGGAGCGGCTCGGGGCGGTGGACGGACTGCTCGTCCTCGACTCGCCGGCCGGCGGCCCGACCGTGGTCACGGCCGAACTGCCGTGGCGCGACCGGGGCCCGAAGGACTGACCCGGGTGCGTTGGCGAGGGGCGGAGCCGGAGCACCGGCCCCGCCCTTCTGCGCGTGGGGCTGCCCTTCAGCGCGTGGGCCCGGCCTTCAGCGCGTGGGCCCGGCCATTGGGGCGCGTGGGCCCGGCCTTCAGCGCGTGGGCCCGGCCTTTGGGGCGCGTGGGCCCGGCCTTCAGCGCGTGGGCCCGGCCTTTGGGGGCGCGCGGGCTCGCCATTTCGGGGCGCGGGTTCGGCCGGGGTAGGGAAAACCCCCGGCCGAAGAGGGTGACCGGCTCCATGGCCGCAGGCGGCGCGGGGCGAGAAGCTGGTGGTCAAGAGGGGCCGCGGTCACCACGGCGGCCGCATCACGGATGAGGGACGGGGACAGGACCGATGACCATGGAGACGGAGTACGGGTACGGCGGGGCACACTCCCGGGAGCCGCGTCGCCACTTCCTCCCGCCGGTGCTGCGCGCCCCGTTCGAGGGGCGGACGTTCCGCGAGTTCGGTTACCTCCTGCTCAGCCTGCCGATCAGCATCGTGCTGTTCTGCTGGGCCGTCACCATGGTGTCGATGAGCGCCGGGCTCCTGATCACCTTCGTCGGCATCCCCCTGATGGCGGTGAGCCTGCTGGGCTGCCGCGCGCTCGGGGTGGTGGAGCGGGCCCGGGCGCGGGCGCTGCTCGGGGTGGAGATCGCCGAGCCGCGGTCGGTGCGGGCGCGCGGCGGCGTCATGGCGTGGGTCGGCGGGGTCCTCAAGAGCGGGGTCTCCTGGCGCCACCTGCTCTACTCGGTCGTGCACTTCCCGTGGGCGCTGTTCGCCTTCGTCACGTCGGTCACGACGTGGACGGTCGGCTGGACGCTGCTGTCGTACCCGCTGTGGCAGTGGGTGTTCCCGACGTACACCAACCAGAACGGCATCCAGATCTACGGCGGCGAACCGCACAACGTGTACCTGGACACCCCCGCCACGGTCGCCCTGACCGCGCTGGTCGGCTTGGTGATCACGCTCATCGTGCCGTGGCTGATCCGGGCCCTGGCGGCGATGGACAAGGTCCTCGTGGTCGGTCTGCTGGGCCCGTCCCGCCTGGAGGAGCGGGTGAGCGAGCTGGAATCGGACCGCGGTGTCGTGGTGGACGCCACGGCCGCCGACCTGCGACGCATCGAGCGGGATCTGCACGACGGCGCCCAGGCCCGCCTTGTGGCGCTCGCCATGGATCTGGGTCTGGCAAAGGAGAAGCTGACGGAGGACCCGCAGGCGGCGGCCGTCATGGTCGACGAAGCGCACGGCGAGGTGAAGGTCGCCCTCCAGGAGCTGCGCGACCTGGCCCGCGGTATTCACCCCGCGGTCCTCACCGACCGCGGTCTGGACGCGGCCCTCTCCTCCGTCGCCTCCCGCTGCACGGTCCCCGTGCAGGTCGAGGTGGACCTGCCGGCCCGGCCGGTCCCGGCGATCGAGGGCATCGCCTACTACACCGTCTCCGAGCTGCTCCAGAACATCAGCAAGCACAGCGGCGCGAGCCGGGCCACCGTCGACGTGTGGCGCGCCGGTGACCGGCTGATGCTCCAGGTCGGTGACAACGGGCGCGGCGGCGCCGACGCCTCGGCGGGTTCGGGCCTCGCGGGGCTCGCCGAGCGGCTCGACGCGGTGGACGGCATCCTGGCCGTCGACTCGCCGCGCGGCGGCCCGACCACGATCACCGCGGAGCTGCCCTGGCGGGCCTAGGGTCCCTCGTCCGGATCGAGCCCGGCCCGATCCGGACGCAAGGCTCCGGCACCACCCCTCCCTCTGACGGCGACCTCCGGCCCCAAACACGGGGCCGGGGGTTTTTGCCTGGCGGGGGCGGATTCTTGGCCGGATGCTGGGATGCTGGGTGGGCACAACGCCATGGCTCGCACAGAGCCGCGGGGCGGGCCCCGAGGGAGCCCGCCCGGACGAGGCAACGGAGCACGGGGGGCTGCAAAGTCGTGGAGGACAGGGTGCGGGTGGTCATCGCCGAGGATTCGGTGCTGCTCAGGGAGGGCCTGACCCGGCTGCTGACCGACCGGGGGCATGACGTCGTCGCGGGAGTGGGCGACGGGGACGCGCTGGTCAAAACAGTGGGCGAGCTGGCGGACGCGGGCACACCGCCCGACGTGGTGGTGGCGGACGTACGGATGCCGCCGACCCACACCGACGAAGGCGTACGCGCCGCGGTGCTGCTGCGCGCGCGGTACCCGGGGATCGGGGTGCTGGTGCTCAGCCAGTACGTGGAGGAGCAGTACGCGACCGAGCTGCTCGCCGGGTCGAGCCGGGGCGTCGGCTATCTCCTGAAGGACCGCGTCGCCGACGTGCGGGAGTTCGTCGAGGCCGTGGTGCGGGTCGCCCGGGGCGGCACCGCACTCGACCCCGAGGTGGTGGCGCAGCTCCTGGGGCGCAGCCGCAAGCAGGACGTGCTGGCCCATCTGACGCCGCGTGAGCGGGAGGTGCTCGGCCTGATGGCGGAGGGCCGCACCAACTCCGCGATCGCCAAACAGCTGGTCGTCAGCGACGGCGCCGTCGAGAAGCACGTCAGCAACATCTTCCTGAAGCTGGGGCTCTCGCCGAGCGTCGGGGACCACCGGCGGGTCCTGGCGGTCCTGACGTACATCAACTCATGACGGCCCGCCGCCCTGTCGGGGATCGAGCGGGACCCTGCCGCCGGGGGCGAAAGTCGGTCACCGGGCCGGATCGGGTCACCCTTCGCGGGGGCCCCCGGCGCGGCGCGGCCCGGCAGGCTCCTTGAGCAACCCAGGGGGGTTCCCGGGCGTCCGAGCAGAGGGGTCCGGGGGCGAGCAGAGCGTGGCAGTTCAGGGCAGTGAGGCGTCTCAAAAGAGCGTCCAAGATGTGAGCGGTCCAGGGAAGGCCACCCTTACCGACGTAGGGTGGGCCTTGGCGCTACCGGTCGGCCGGAAGCGCCCGAGCAGCCGCCCGAGGGAGGTCCAGTTCAGTGACCAGCCAGGTCAGTAGCCCAGCCGAGCAGGCCGACGGAGCCGAAGAGCCCCTCGTCGGGGAGCAGCGCAGGCCAGCCGGTGACAAGGAAGTCCGGCGTCTCGACCGCGTCATCATCCGCTTCGCGGGTGACTCGGGCGACGGCATGCAGCTCACCGGCGACCGGTTCACTTCGGAGACGGCGTCGTTCGGCAACGACTTGTCGACGCTGCCCAACTTCCCGGCCGAGATCCGGGCACCTGCCGGAACGCTGCCGGGCGTCTCCAGCTTCCAGCTCCACTTCGCCGACCACGACATCCTCACGCCGGGCGACGCGCCGAACGTGCTGGTGGCGATGAACCCGGCGGCGCTGAAGGCGAACCTGGCGGATGTGCCGCGCGGCGCCGACATCATCGTGAACACGGACGAGTTCGCCAAGCGCGCGATGGCCAAGGTCGGCTACGACACCTCGCCCCTTGAGGACGGCTCGCTCGCGGCGTACAACGTGCACCCGGTGCCGTTGACGACGCTGACGGTCGAGGCGCTCAAGGAGTTCGGGCTCTCCCGCAAGGAGGCCGAGCGCTCGAAGAACATGTTCGCCCTCGGTCTGCTGTCGTGGATGTACCACCGGCCCACGGAGGGCACGGAGAAGTTCCTGCGGGCCAAGTTCGCGAAGAAGCCGGCGATCGCCGAGGCCAACGTGGCCGCGTTCCGCGCCGGCTGGAACTTCGGCGAGACCACCGAGGACTTCGCGGTCTCCTACGAGGTCGCGCCCGCCACCACCGCCTTCCCGGCCGGCACCTACCGCAACATCTCGGGCAACCTGGCCCTCTCGTACGGTCTGATCGCGGCGGGGCAGCAGGCGGACCTGCCGCTCTACCTGGGCTCGTACCCGATCACGCCGGCCTCCGACATCCTGCACGAGCTCTCCCGCCACAAGAACTTCGGTGTGCGCACCTTCCAGGCGGAGGACGAGATCGCCGGCATCGGCGCCGCCCTGGGTGCCGCGTTCGGCGGTTCGCTCGCCGTCACCACCACCTCGGGCCCGGGTGTGGCCCTGAAGTCCGAGGCGATCGGCCTGGCCGTCTCGCTCGAACTGCCGCTGCTCGTCGTCGACATCCAGCGCGGCGGCCCCTCCACGGGCCTGCCGACCAAGACCGAGCAGGCCGACCTGTTGCAGGCCATGTACGGCCGCAACGGCGAGGCTCCTGTGCCGATCGTGGCGCCGAAGACGCCCGCCGACTGTTTCGACGCGGCGATGGACGCGGCGCGCATCGCGCTGACCTACCGCACCCCGGTCTTCCTGCTCTCGGACGGTTACCTGGCCAACGGCTCCGAGCCGTGGCGGATCCCGGAGACCGATGAACTCCCGGACCTGCGCGTGCAGTTCGCGGCCGGCCCGAACCACACCCTGGCCGACGGCACCGAGGTGTTCTGGCCCTACAAGCGCGACCCGCAGACGCTGGCCCGCCCCTGGGCGGTCCCGGGCACGCCGGGGCTCGAACACCGCATCGGCGGCATCGAGAAGCAGGACGGCACGGGCAACATCTCCTACGACCCGGCCAACCACGACTTCATGGTCCGGGTCCGCCAGGCCAAGATCGACGGCATTGAGGTGCCCGCCCTGACGGTCGACGACCCGGACGGCGCCCGCACCCTCGTGCTCGGCTGGGGCTCCACCTACGGCCCGATCACCGCCGCCGTGCGCCGGCTGCGCGCCCAGGGCGAGCCCATCGCCCAGGCCCATCTGCGGCACATCAACCCGTTCCCGAAGAACCTCGGCGAGATCCTGGCCCGCTACGACAAGGTCGTCGTGCCGGAGATGAACCTCGGTCAGCTCGCCACCCTGATCCGCGCCAAGTACCTGGTTGACGCGCAGCCCTACAACCAGGTCAACGGCATGCCGTTCAAGGCGGAGCAGCTCGCCACCGTGCTCAAGGAGGCCATCCATGCCTGACGCTCACCGCAACGAGCTCCTGCACCTGGTCCCCCGGGCCGAGGGCAAGCAGTCCATGAAGGACTTCAAGTCCGACCAGGAAGTGCGCTGGTGCCCCGGCTGCGGCGACTACGCGGTCCTGGCCGCCGTGCAGGGCTTCATGCCCGAGCTCGGCCTGGCCAAGGAGAACATCGTCTTCGTCTCCGGCATCGGCTGCTCGTCCCGCTTCCCGTACTACATGAACACGTACGGCATGCACTCCATCCACGGCCGCGCCCCGGCGATCGCGACCGGCCTCGCCTCCTCGCGGCGGGACCTGAGCGTGTGGGTGGTCACCGGTGACGGCGACGCGCTCTCCATCGGCGGCAACCACCTCATCCACGCGCTGCGCCGCAACGTCAACCTGAAGATCCTGCTCTTCAACAACCGGATCTACGGTCTGACCAAGGGCCAGTACTCCCCGACCTCCGAGGTCGGCAAGATCACCAAGTCGACGCCGATGGGGTCGCTGGACTCCCCGTTCAACCCGGTGTCGCTGGCGATCGGCGCGGAGGCGTCGTTCGTCGCGCGCACCGTCGACTCCGACCGCAAGCACCTCACCGAGGTGCTGCGCCAGGCCGCCGAGCACCCGGGCACCGCACTGGTGGAGATCTACCAGAACTGCAACATCTTCAACGACGGCGCCTTCGAGGTCCTCAAGGACAAGGACCAGGCGGAGGAGGCCGTGATCCGCCTGGAGCACGGTCAGCCGATCCGCTTCGGCGCCGACGCCGCCAAGGGCGTGGTCCGCGACCCGGCCACCGGAGACCTCAAGGTCGTCCCGGTCACGCCGGAGAACGAGGCCGACATCCTGGTCCACGACGCGCACAACGCGTCGCCGACCACGGCGTTCGCGCTGTCCCGCCTCGCCGACCCGGACACCCTGCACCACACGCCGATCGGTGTCTTCCGCTCCGTGGAGCGGCCGGTCTACGACACCCTCATGGCCGACCAGCTCGACACGGCCATCGAGCAGAACGGCAAGGGCGACCTGGGCGCGCTGCTCGCGGGCAAGGACACCTGGACCGTCGTCGGCTGATCCAGTGGCATGAGCGCCGGGTGCCCGGCCGGGGAGTCCGCACGGACCCCGGGCCGGGCATCCGTGCGTCTGCGTCTACTCGGATGCGCGCGGTGACACGGCTGCGCGGATCTCCAGCGGCGCCGTCTCCCGGGCCGCGTCATAGTCGGCCCTCGCCCGCTGCACGTCCTTCATCCGCACCCCGGTCCAGCGCGCCAGCGCCCGCACCTGCTCGGCGGCCTCACGGCCGAGCGGGGTGAGCGAGTAGTCGACGCGGGGCGGGATGACCGGCTTGGCGTCCCGGTGTACGAAGCCGTCGCGCTCCAGCGTCTGCAAGGTCTGGGCAAGCATCTTCTCGCTGACCTTGGTGGGCGCGCTCACCGTGCTGATCTCGCGGCGCAGTTCGCTGAAGCGGTAGGAGCGCTCCAGGAGCGCGTCGAGGACCAGGACGCCCCACCGGCTGGTCACATGCTCCAGGACGAGCCGGTGCGGACACATCTCCTCGCGCCGGTCCCTGTCACCGCTCGTCCGCTTACTAACTCCCACAGCAGTACCTTACTTCAAGGTGGGTACTTACTAGAAGTTAGCACTAACCGTACGGTGGAGAGAAAGCGGTAACCCCTCAAGGAGATCACCATGAGCATCGTCATCACCGGAGCCACCGGAGCCCTGGGCACCCTCGTCGTCGAGGAGCTGCTCGCCCGGGTGCCGGCGAGCGAAATCGTCGCCGTCGTACGCGACAAGGCGAAGGCGGCCGGGCTCGCCGAGCGGGGTGTGGAGCTGCGGGTGGCCGACTACAGCGAGCCCGCCACCCTGGCCGACGCCTTCCGGTCCGGCGACCGGGTCCTGCTGATCTCGGGCAGCGAGGTCGGCCGGCGGGTGCCGCAGCACACCGCGGCGATCGAGGCGGCGAAGACCGCGGGCGTGGCGCAGCTCGCCTACACAGGGATCCTGGGCGGCCCGGAGGCGGACTTCGCGCTGGCCGACGAGCACAAGGCGACCGAGCGGCTGATCCTCGCATCGGGCCTGCCCTACACCTTCCTGCGCAACGGCTGGTACACCGAGAACTACACGGCCAACCTCGCCCCGGTCCTCGCCCATGGAGCGGTCGTCTCCAACGCGGGTGAGGGCCGAGTCGCCTCGGCGGCCCGCGCGGACTACGCGGCCGCGGCGGCGACGGTGCTGACCGGGGACGGCCACCTGGGCCGGGCCTACGAGCTGAGTGGCGACGTGGCCTGGTCCTTCGCCGAGTACGCGGCCGAGGCCGCCGCCGCGTCGGGCAAGGAGGTCGTCCACACCTCGGTCACCCCCGAGGCCCACGTCGCCGTACTCACCGGCGCGGGCGTGCCGACCGCCGTCGCGGAGCTCCTGGCAGACGTCGACCTCGCCATAGAGCGCGGCCGGCTGTCCGCGACCCCGGGCGACCTCGCCCGCCTGATCGGCCGTCCCACCACCCCGATGGCCACGTCGGTCCGCACGGCACTCGCGTCGTAGGCGCTCCTGCCGCCTCCTCCGGCCATCCCGGCCCGGACACGTCAGAGCGGTATCGCGGTACGCACATGACGCGGCACCGGCCATCCCGGGCGGGTCAGGACCGTATCGCGGTACGGACATGACACCGCTCCCTGTTCGGCGCTACCTTCAGCGGGTCGAGCGCGCGCACAGGGAGGGCCCATGGCCGAGGAACCAGCGGGACAACAGCGGGCCGGTCTGCTGTACGGGATCGGCGCGTACGGGATGTGGGGCCTGGTCCCCCTGTTCTGGCCGCTCCTGAAGCCGGCCGACGCGCTGGAGATCCTGGCCCACCGCATGGTGTGGTCGCTCGCCCTCGTGGCCGTCGTCCTGATCGCGCTGCGCCGCTGGGCGTGGATCGGCGAGCTGGTGCGCACACCGCGCAAGCTGGCGCTGATAGCCGTCGCCGCCGTCGTGATCACCGTCAACTGGGGCGTCTACATCTGGTCGGTCAACTCCGGCCATGTGGTGGAGGCGTCGCTCGGCTACTTCATCAATCCGCTCGTCACCATCGCGATGGGGGTGCTGATCCTCAAGGAGCGGCTGCGGCGGGCCCAGTGGGCGGCGGTCGGGATCGGTGTGGCGGCCGTCGTGGTCCTGACGGTGGGCTATGGGCAGCCGCCGTGGATCTCGCTCACGCTGGCGTTCTCCTTCGCGACGTACGGCCTGGTGAAGAAGCAGGTGAATCTCGGCGGGCTGGAATCGCTGGCCGCCGAGACCGCCGTGCAGTTCCTGCCCGCCCTCGGCTTTCTGCTGTGGCTGAGCGGCCAGGGCCGCTCCACCTTCGCGGGCGAGGGCGCCGGTCACGCGGTGCTGCTCGCGGCGACGGGTGTGGTGACCGCGATCCCGCTGATCTGCTTCGGCGGCGCGGCGATCCGGGTGCCGCTCTCGACGCTCGGCCTGCTCCAGTACCTGGCGCCCGTCTTCCAACTCCTGCTCGGCATCGTCTACTTCCACGAGGAGATGCCGCCGGAACGCTGGGCGGGCTTCGCCCTGGTGTGGCTGGCCCTGACCCTTCTGACCTGGGACGCCCTGCACACCGCCCGTCTCTCGCGCAGGGCCCTCGCGGCAGCGGTCGCCAACGCGCCGGGCACGGCGGGGTCGCGCTCCCTGCTCACCCCGTCGACCCTCGCGGCGGAGCCGCCCTCCATCCCGCGGAACCCCCCGGCACCGGCACCCTGACGGCGACGCCGGGCCGGCTTTCGGGCGCGGGCCGTGCGGGGTTGCTCGCGCCCATCGAAGGGTCGGCTTTCGGGTGCGGCCCGTGCGTGGAGGGTGGGAGAACGTGCCCCCACGCCCGGGCGGCCCGGGAAAACCCCGCGACACCCGCACCCCGCCCCACTACGCTCTCCCCATGCCCACGTACTCGTACTACTTCTTCCGCTGACACCCCCGCGCCGCAGCGAACCCCGCTGCCCGACGCCCGGAGCCCGCAAGAAGAAGCCCGTATCGAGTACCCCAGGGGACCCCCCATGCGCTCACGCGCCCATCACCCGTCCCAGCTGACCCTCAGCAACGTCAGCAAGAGCTACGGCGACCGCACCGTCCTCGACGACGTGTCGTTCACGGTCCGCCCCGGCGAGAAGGCCGCCGTCATCGGCGAGAACGGGTCCGGCAAGTCGACCGTGCTGCGCCTGCTCGCCCGCGCCGAGCAGCCCGACAGCGGCGAGGTCACCGCCGTCTTCCCGGGCGGCACCGGCCACCTCACCCAGACCCTCGCCCTCGCCCCCGACCGCACCGTCCAGGACGCCGTGGACCTCGCCCTTGCCGAGCTCCGCACCCTCGAAGCGGACATCCGCGCGGCGGAAGCCCACCTCGCGGACGCGACCGAAGCTCAACTCATCGCGTACGGCAACCTGTTGAGCGCGTACGAGGAACGCGACGGCTACCGCGCCGACACCCGCACCGAGGCCGCGATGCACGCGCTCGGCCTCGCCCACGTGACCCGCGACCGCACACTCGGCTCGCTCTCCGGCGGCGAGCAGTCCCGCCTGGCGCTGGCCTGCGTACTGGCGGCCGCCCCCGAGCTGCTGCTGCTCGACGAGCCGACCAACCACCTCGACCGCGCGGCCGTCGACTGGCTGGCCGGGCAACTGCGCGCCCACCGCGGCACGTTGGTCGTGGTCACGCACGACCGCGTTTTCCTCGAACGCGTCTCCACGACGATCCTGGAGGTGGACCGGGACCTGCGGACCGTCGTCCGGTACGGCGACGGCTGGGCCGGGTACCGCACCGCGCGGGCCGCGGCTCGCCGCGCCCGCGAGCTGGCGCACCAGGAGTGGGCCGAGGAACTGGCCCGCACCCGCGGCCTGGTCGAGGCCGCGGGCCGGCGGCTCGCAGCCAGCGGCAAGGACCCCGGCCAGGGCTTCGGCAAGCACCGCCGTTCCTCGGAGGCGAAGCTGTCCGGGCAGGTCAGGGCGGCCAGGACGCGCCTGGAGCAGCTGGAGCGCGCGCCGGTGGCGGCCCCACCGCAGCCGCTGCGTTTCCAGGCCCGCCTCGCCACGGCGGCGCCCGTCCCCGAGGGCCCGCTCGTCGAGCTGACGGGCGTGAAGGTGGGCGCCCGGCTCGATGTGCCGGGCCTGGCCGTCAAGCCGGGTCAGCGCCTGCTGGTCTCCGGCCCCAACGGAGCCGGCAAGACCACCTTGCTCCGGGTCCTGGCCGGCGACCTCACCCCCGACACGGGTACGGTCCACCGAACGAGCCGTCACATCGCCTATTTGGCACAGGAGTTGGGACACACGCCAACCGGCGCTTCCCCAACCCTCAACCCGCCCCCTCCCCAAATCCGCCACCCAGACCGCACCCCCGCGCTCACCGCCTACGCCGCGGGACGCCCCGGCCTCCCCGAGGAGTACGCCGAGGAGCTGCTCGCCCTCGGCCTGTTCCGGGAGGAGGACCTGACGGTGCCGGTCGCGCAACTCTCCGTCGGCCAGCGGCGGCGGCTCGAACTGGCCCGCCTGGTGGCCCGCCCCGCCGACCTCCTCGTACTGGACGAGCCGACCAACCACGTATCCCTCGCGCTGATCGAGGAGTTGGAAGAGGCCCTGGCCCACTACGCGGGGGCGATCGTCGTGGTCTCGCACGACGACCGCTTCCAGTCATCGTTCGCCGGCGACCGCCTGGAGCTCCGCGCGGGAGCCCCGGTGAGCTGACCCCACTCGAAGACACCCGAGACCCGCCACCCGAAACCCGCCACCCGAGACCTGCAACGAGACCCGAGACCCGGCACCCGGCACCCGAGACGCATGCGTGTGCATATACTGCATGCGCATGCTTCTCCCGGGCCCCGACCGGCCCGGGCCACGGATGGAGGGGACCATGACTCGCGACTTCCTTTTCCTATTGGGCAGCACCCGAGGTGGCGGCAATACCGAGGCGCTCGCCCGGCAGGCAGCCGAGCAGCTGGCGACCGGTGACACCGCCCGCTGGCTGAACCTCGCCGACCTCGAACTCCCGCCGTTCCGCGACCCACGCCACACCGAGGGCCGCGTACCGCCGCCCGCGCCCACCGGTGACGCGGCGGCGCTCCTGGACGCCACACTGGCCGCGACCGATTTGGTGATCGCCTCGCCGCTGTACTGGTACAGCGTCTCGACCCCGGTCAAGCACTACCTCGACCACTGGGTGAACTGGCTCAGCCGCCCCGAGCTCGACTTCAAGCAGCGCATGGCGGGGCGCACCCTGTGGGGAGTGACCACGCTCGCCGGGGACGACCACTCCGCGGCCGACCCCCTGGTGGGCGCGCTGCGGCGCTCGGCCGCGTACATGAACATGTGCTGGGGCGGCGTACTCCTCGGCACCGGCACCGAACCCGGCGACATCGAGGGCGACTTGGGCGCCGCCGCCCGCGCCAAGACGTTCTTCAGCTCGACGCCGGGGCCCGCAACGCCCGCATGACATGGGCCACCATCGCCTCCACCCGCTCCTCCGTAGGGAGCGGGCGGCGCAGCGCATGGCGGTAGTAGAGCGGGCCGTAGAGCAATTCGACGGCCATCGGCAGATCCGCGTCCGGGGGCAGCTGGCCCTGCTCCTGGGCGCGGCGCATCCGTGCGTAGACCAGCGCGACGCGGGGGATGACGAACTGCTCGTTGACCGTCCTGGCCAGCCGCTCGTCGTGCAGCACCTCGGAGAGGATCCCGGTGTACGCGGGGCCCGCGACCGGCGCGCTGAACAGGTGCACCAGGCTGGCTATATGGGTGCAGAGATCGACGTCGATGTCGCCGGTGTCGGGGAACGGCGTGTCACTGACCACGAGTTCGGTCACCGCGTCCAGCAGGACCGCGCCCTTCGTCGGCCACCACCGGTAGATCGTCTTCTTGCTCACCCCTGCGCGCCCAGCGATGGCCTCGATGGTGACCTTGCCGTAGCCGTTCTCCGTGCACAGGTCGAGCGCGGCCGCCAGCGTCGCGCGACGCGACCTCTCACTGCGCCGCCGTGAGTTCGGGGCGGACTCGGACGGGGTGATCATGCCCTCACTCTACGAGCAGCCCGGGAACCGGATTGACACGAGAACGCGCGGATCGAACAATGACACGGGAAACGGAACGTGTCGTGTCGAGCCGTCACGGGGGTGGGCTCGACGCGACCGTGCCGCTTCCCGCCTTCGCCGCCCTCACGCCGTGATGTCCTTCGTGGTGAAGCGTGCCCACGCCGCAGAACCGAAAACCGCGATGTACAGCGCCTGGAGTTCGAAGTTCTTCACCAGCTGGTCCCAGTAGACGGGCTCGCGCAGTACATCCGCGAAGGACAGCCAGTAGTGCGGGAACAGATACGGCCCTATCGCGTGCAACTGGGGTATCTGACCCAGGATCTGAACCGTGATCAACAGCCCGACGGTCGTGGCCATCGCCGCGATCCCGCTGTTGGTCAGCGTCGAGACGAACAGGCCTAGCGCGGCCATCCCGGAGAGCGAGACCGCGACCACCCCGGCGACCGCCGCCGCCCGCAGCAGCCCGTCCGCGAAGGAGATCTGCGTCCCGGAGATCGTCGTGACGTCGCCGAGCGGGAAGAGCAGCGCGCCGACCGCGAGCGCGGACGCCGCCACCACCAGCGTCGCCGTCAGACAGAACACGAGCACCGAGGCGTACTTGGCGAGCAGCAGCCGGGTGCGGCCCGCGGGCGCGACGAGCAGATAGCGCAGGGTGCCCGCGCCGGCCTCGCCGGCCACCGCGTCCCCCGCCACCACGCCCACCGCCATCGGCAGGAAGACCGGCAGGGTGGCCGCGAGCGCCGCGAAGACCAGGAAGAGCCCGTTGTTGGTGATCTGCGTGATGAACGCAGGACCGTCGCCACCCCTGCCGCCGCCTCCCGAGCCGTCGCCCGTCTCGATCCGCACCGCGATGCCGATGAGCACGGGTACCGCGGCGAGCACCGCGAGCAGCGCGAGCGTGCGCCGGCGCCGCAGCACGGTGACGATCTCGGAGCGGAAGAGACCGAGCGACCACAGGACGCTGGGCTTTCGCGCGGGCGCCGTGCCCGGCCCCCGGTCCGCCACGCCCATGGCCTCAGCCCGCGACATCGAAGCCCTCCCCGGTCAGTGCGACGAACGCGTCCTCCAGCGAGGCCCGCTCGGCCGTGAACCCGCGCACCCGCACCCCGGCCCGGACGAGCTCGGCGTTGAGATCCGCCAACTCCACGTCGTCGCCCGGTAGTTCAGCCATCACGCGATCCTCGCCGGCCACCATCACATCGGCGATCCCGTGCTCCTTGAGGAGGCGGGCCGCCGCGCCGGTGTCCGGGGTGGTCACCGCGAGCCGCCCCCGCGCGTTCGCCGCGAGCTCGGCCACCTCGCCCTGGACGACGAGCCGGCCCTGGTTCATCACCGCGGCGTGCGAACAGACCTGCTCGATCTCGTCGAGGAGGTGCGAGGAGAGGAAGACGGTCGTCCCGTCGCCCGCCAACTCCCTGATGAGGGAACGGATTTCCCGCATCCCCTGCGGGTCGAGTCCGTTGGTCGGCTCGTCCAGGACGAGCAGCTCCCTGCGCTGGAGCAGCGCGGCCGCCAGGCCGAGGCGCTGCTTCATGCCCAGGGAGTACGCCCGCGCCTTCTTGCCCGCCGCCACCGTGAGACCCACCCGGTCGAGGGCGTCTCCCACCCGGGCGGCGCGGGTGCGCGGGTCGGCGGTGGGGTCGGCCGCGTCGTAGCGCAGCAGGTTGTCGCGGCCCGACAGGAAGGGGTAGAGAGCCGGCCCCTCGATGAGAGCGCCGACCCGCGGCAGTACGGTGCGGGCCGCGCCCGGCATGGGGCTCTCCAGGACCCGCGCGGTGCCGGAGGTCGGCTCGATGAGGCCCATGAGCATGCGGATGGTGGTGGTCTTGCCGGAGCCGTTGGGGCCGAGGAAGCCGAAGACGCTGCCGCGGGGCACGGTGAGGTCGAGGCCGTCCACGGCCGGCTGACCGCCGCGGAACCGCTTGCTCAGGCCCCGCGTCTCGATGGCCGCCGAACTGTTGCCCACCCGCGTCTCGATGGCCGCCGGGTTGTTCCCCACCCGCACCCCTTTCCGAACCGGAGGCCGAGCCCCCGAGCCCCCGAAGGGGCGGCGTCAGGTCGGGGGAGGGAACCGGCCGCCCCCTCCCCCGTCGGTCTACTTGTTGGAGTTGGCCGCCGCGATCAACGCGTCCTTGGTCACCGCACCCACGTACACCTTGCCGTTGTCCGTGATCAGGGCGTTGACCAGGCGGGTCTTGAAGACCGTGCCCGTGCCGAACGAGCCGGACGCCTTCTCGCCGAGCGAGTCGAGGAACTTCTGGGTGTCCTGGCCGCCCTTGCCCTGCTCCGCCTTGGGCATGCCCTTGCCGCCGGTGTCGAACGTGGCGATGGCGGTCCAGCCCTCGCCGATCACCTTGGAGTTCTTGCCGTCGCCCAGGCCGCCGAACCCGCCGGGCAGGCTCTGCTCGGGCTTGAAGGTCTGCTTCTGCTTGCCGTCGTCCTCGGTGACCTTCGCGCCCTTGGGCGGGGTGAAACTGAAGGTGCTCGCGGACGGCTTCGAGAAGTCGACCTTGGTGAAGCCCGCATCGACCACGGCCTTGCCGCCCGCGCTCGACGAGAGCGTGAACTTCAGCGGCACGCCCGTCTTGGCGTCGACGGCTATGCGCACCGACCCGATCGTCGAACCGGACTGCTTCGGCTTGATCACGAGCTGGTACGCGTCGTGCCCGGCCACCTGAACCGTGCCGTCGACCGAGACCGCCGTGGTCGGGTCGACGTTCTTCAGGAACTGGTCGGCGAGCGCCTTCGGCGTCGTCGGAACGCCCGCGTCCGGCGTCTTGCCGCCGTCCGTCTTGCCGTCCTTGCCCTCCGTCTTGCCGCCGTGCGCCTTGGCCTCGTCGGCCGCGGAGTGCTGCGCGTGGTAGGCCTGGTTGGAGCCGCTGTCGTACGCCCAGACGTCGTCGCCGTTGTGGATCAGGCTGTACTCGGCCGCGTCCTCCAGGACCGACACCTTCTGGCGGTCGGGGCCGTCGGCCGCGACGCGCAGGGTGTGGGTGCCGGAGGCGAGTTCGGTGAGCTTGTCCTGGGGTGCGGCCGACGTGGCCGAGCCGCCGCCCTTCGGGGCGAACGAGCCGAGGCTGTCCAGACCGCCGGGCAGGCCCAGGTCGGTGCTGATCTTCACCGTGCCGGAGAGCTGCTGGGTGTCCGACGCGGCCATCTTCTCGATGAGCTGCTGCGCGCTGATCTTCGGCAGACCGGGGTCACCGGCCGCGGCGAGTGCCGGGACCAGTCCGATGGTCGCGGCCGCCACGCCCGCTACCGCGACCGGGACGATGTAGCGCGCCGCCTTCCGGCGCCCCACACCGGGCTCCTGGCCCTCGTCGGTGGCCTGTGCGCTGTCGTTCGGTGCCATGTGTGCCCTACCTCCGTGGTCGGCGGCGTCCGTCCGTCGTGCTCAGTTCCACCCCGCGCCGCCATTCTCACCCGAATTGGTCAGGAGTGGTGATATCCATTCGACCAAAATGCGGGGCCCGACGCGTCAGCCCCCAGGAGCAAGCGTCGTACCTCTCTGGGATGACGGAATGCGGTGCCTCGGGGCCCTCCCCCGTAGGGGTACCCCGTCACCCATCCGTGCAACATGCCCGGAATTCCCCGGTTCGGCATGAGTACCGGGCCGCTCGGATCCGTACCCGGGGGTGAGAGCCAGCGACACTTCGAAGGAGGATCGCCATGCTCAGGACCCAACGCTACGCCGTGGGCGCCGCCGCGGGGACGTTCGTTCTCGCCCTCACCCTCGGCGCCTGCGGCAGCAGCGGCACCAGTTCCACCCCCACCCCCTCGGGGACCGGACCGAGCACGTCCGCCCCGGCCCGGCCGACCGCCGGGAGCCTGTCCACCGCGAAGGTCGACAAGGTCGGCACGGTCGTCGTCGACGGCAAGGGGTTCGTGCTCTACCGCTTCGACAAGGACACCGCGAAGCCCGTGCCCAAGTCGAACTGCTACGGCACCTGCGCCACCCAGTGGCCGCCCGCCCTCGCGACGGGCAGCGTCAACGTGAAGAACATCGACAAGTCCCTGGTCTCCACGGTCACCCGCGCCGACGGCAGCAAGCAGCTGACCCTCGCCGGATGGCCGCTCTACCGGTACGCCAAGGACGATGCCCCGCACGAGGCGTACGGCCAGGGCGTGGGCGGCATCTGGTTCGCGGCCACGCCGACCGGCGCGAAGGCCGCGACCAGCGCCGGTACTGGTACCGACACTCCGGGAGGCGGCTCCGGATACTGATCCACTGATCAGCCGGCGCGGTGCACGACCGCGTCGCAGAGCTCTTCGAGCGCGGACTTCGCGTACCCCGAGGGCAGCGGCGCGAGGGTGGCCCTCGCCTCCTGCGCGTACCGCACGGTGTCCCTGCGCGCCTGCTCAAGGGCCGGGTGGACGCGCAACCGGCGCAGCGCCTCGGCGTGCCGGGCGTCGTCGCTGAGGTCGCCGTCGAGCAGCGCCACGAGCTCCAGGTCCTCGGGGAGGCCGTCCTTGGCGGCGCGCGCCCGCAGGTGCAGGACCGGCAGCGTGGGGATGCCCTCGCGCAGGTCGGTGCCCGGGGTCTTGCCGGACTCGTGGGAGTCGCTCGCGATGTCCAGGACGTCGTCGGCGAGCTGGAAGGCGGTGCCCAGGCGCTCGCCGTACTGCGTGAGGATGTCGACGACCGACTCGTCGGCGCCGGACATCATCGCGCCGAACCGCCCGGAGACGGCGACGAGCGAGCCGGTCTTGCCGGCCAGCACGTCGAGGTAGTGGTCGACCGGATCGCGCCCGTCGCGGGGGCCCGCGGTCTCCAGGATCTGTCCCGTGACGAGCCGTTCGAAAGCCTCGGCCTGAATGCGTACGGCCTCCGGGCCGAGGTCCGCCAGGATGTGCGACGCGCGTGCGAAGAGAAAATCACCCGTGAGGACCGCGACGGAGTTCCCCC
Source organism: Streptomyces sp. NPDC048361 (assembly GCF_040651795.1). Classification (NCBI taxonomy): domain Bacteria; kingdom Bacillati; phylum Actinomycetota; class Actinomycetes; order Kitasatosporales; family Streptomycetaceae; genus Streptomyces; species Streptomyces sp. NPDC048361. The sequence continues at coordinate 64,800 of NZ_JBEZKW010000014.1, read as the reverse complement.
AGCGCGTGTTGGCGCTGTCCACGCCGCGCCGCACATCGGCCTCGTCCATCACGTCGTCGTGGTACAGCGTCGCGAGATGGGTGAGCTCGACGACGACGGCCGACGGCACGACGCCCGGCGCGTACGGATCGCCGAACTGGGCGGCCAGCATCACGATCAACGGACGGAACCTCTTGCCACCTGCGCGGACGAGGTGTTGCGCGGCCTCCGTGATGAACGGGACCTCGCTCTTGGTGGCATCGAGCAGCCCCGCCTCGACAGCTGCCAATCCGGTCTGGACATCGGCTTCAAGTGCCTGGTCCCGCACGCTCAGCCCGAACGGCCCGACGACGGTCACGAGGGGTACTCCTGTCTGCTGACGATCACACGGATTGTCGATGTGTCGCTGCCTTCACTCAAGTCAGCGTATCGGGTCGCTGTTCGATCACCATGGGCGCCTTCCCGTCACCGCCCGCGCACAGTCCCCTGCACCCCGGTATGTTCTTGATCAGCTCATACGACCAGGAGGGGTGCTTTTGTCCGAGACCATGGCTGAGACCCCCGAGGAACCGGCCGCGGAGCAGCCGCCGCCCCAGGACGACCACGCCCTTTTCGGTCAGCCCCGCGGCCTGGTCGTCCTCTCCGGCCTGGAGGTGTGGGAGCGGTTCTCGTTCCTCGGCATGCAGGCCATCCTGGTCCTGTACTTCGCCGACTCCGTCGCGAACGACGGCATGGGCATGGCCGCCGGCACCGCGGCCTCCGTCTCGGCCGCGTACGGCACGCTCGTCTATCTGGTCTCGGTGGGCGGCGGCTGGCTCGCCGACCGCATCCTCGGCTCCTACCGCGCGGTCCTGTACGGCGGCATCCTCATCGCGTGCGGCCACTACGCGATGGCCGTGCCCGCACCGGTGATGACGTGGGTGGGGCTCGGTCTGATCAGCGCGGGCACCGGCCTGCTCAAGCCCAATGTCGCCACCATGGTCGGCAAGCTGTACCGCACCGACGACGAGCGGCGCGACGCCGGGTTCGCGCTCTACTACATGGGCATCAACATCGGCGCCTTCCTCGGCCCGCTGATCACCGGCTGGCTCGGCGACCACAAGGGCTGGCACTGGGGCTTCTCGGCGGCCGCGGTCGGCATGACGTTCGGCCTGATCCAGTACGTGCTCGGCCGCCGCCACCTGGCCGGACGCAAGCACACGGCCGAATTCGCCCTGCCGCCCGAGGGCATGCGGCGCGCGGTCCGCCTGATGGTCCTCGGCGCCGTGATCGTGGCCGCGCTCGCGGTACTGCTCGCCCTCGGCGGCTGGCTGACGATGGGCCGCTTCGTCGACCTGCTCACCCTGATCTCGGTGATCGCGCCCATCGTCTACTTCGCGGTGATGTTCGCGAGCCCGCGGGTGAGTGCCGGGGAGCGCGGCCGCCTGCGACCGTACGTGGTGCTCTTCCTGGCCTCCGTGGCCTTCAACTTCATCCTGTTCCAGGCGTACTCGACGATGATGCTGCTCGCCTCCACCAACGCCGAGACGACCATCCTCGGCTTCCACTTCCCGGCCAGCTGGTACGCCTCCGCGCTGGGCGCGTTCGAGGTGGCGCTCGCGCCGGTGGTGGCCGCCGTGTGGGCCCGGATGGGCCCGCGCCAACCTCACGCCTCCAACAAGATCGCCTTCGGGGTGATCCTGGGCGGCCTGTCGTTCCTGCTGATGGTCCTGCCGACCTCGGGACACCCCACCGACACGTACAAAATGGCGGCCTGGTGGATCGTCGGCTCGTACCTGCTGCTCGGACTCGGCGACATCCTGCTGGAAACCTCCGGCATGTCGGCCACCACCAAGCTCGCCCCGCGGGCCTTCGCCAGCCAGACGATGTCGCTCTGGTTCCTCTCCCTCGCCCTCGCCAACGGCATCCAGGCACAGACCGTGAAGGTGTACGGAAAGGTCTCCAACCCGGCGTACTTCGGCGTCAACGGCGCCATCGCGGTGCTCGTCGGCATCGCCGTGATCGTCGCCGCCCCCTGGCTCAAGCGCACCATGCACCCCGTCCACTGAGTCCCGAGCACGCACCCCGTTCCCCCGAGGTCGCCGCCATGCACATCCGCACCGAATTCCCGTACGAGACGCAGCGCGAGGATGTCCGGATCCCGCTGCCCGACGGCACGCTCCTGTACGCGCGGGTCTGGCGCCCGGTCGGCGAGGAGCCCGTTCCCGCGCTGCTCGAATACCTCCCGTACCGCCTCACCGACTGGACGGCGCCGCGCGACTGGCAGCGCCACCCCTGGTACGCGGGGCACGGCTACGCCTCGGTCCGTGTCGATGTGCGCGGCCACGGCTGCTCCGAGGGGCTGCCGGGCGACGAGTACGACGCAACCGAGCTGGCCGACGGGGTCGCGGTGGTCAACTGGCTGGCGGCGCAGGACTGGTGCACCGGCAAGGTCGGCATGTTCGGCATCTCCTGGGGCGGCTTCAACAGCCTCCAGATCGCCGCGCTCGCGCCCGAACCGCTCAAGGCGATCGTGACGGTCTGCTCGGCCGACGACCGCTACGACAACGATGTGCACTACATGGGCGGTTCGGTGCTCGCCGTCGACATGCACGCCTGGGCGGCGACGATGCTCGCCTTCGTCTCGCGTCCGCCGGACCCGGCGTTCGTCGGAGAAAAATGGCGTGAAATGTGGCTGGAACGGCTCGAAGCGGTGAAGCCGTTCATCCACACCTGGCTCGCCCACCAGACGCGGGACGCCTACTGGAAGCACGGCAGCGTCTGCGAGGACTACGGGGCGATCGGCGCGGCGGTCCTCGCGGTGGGCGGCTGGCACGACCCGTACCGCGACACGGTCCTGCGCCTGGTGGAACACCTCCGCGCGGACCGCGTACGGGGCCTCATCGGGCCCTGGTCGCACCAGTACCCCGACCGCGGCCTTCCGCCCGGGCCCGCGATCGGCTTCCTCCAGGAGACCCTGCGCTGGTGGGACCACCACCTCAAGGGTGAGGAGACGGGCGTGATGAAGGAGCCCCTGCTGCGCTCCTGGATCAGCGAGTCGCACCCGCCGGCCACGGTCTACGCGGAGCTCCCGGGCCGCTGGGTGGGCGACCCGGCGTGGCCCTCGCCGCACGTCACGCCCGTGTCGTACGCGCTGGGCGGCGAACCCGTGCGGGTGCGCTCGCCGCAGCACACCGGGCTCGACGCCGGGCGCTTCTTCCCGTTCGGCAACGATGCCGACCTGCCCCCCGACCAGCGCGCCGAGGACGCCCACTCGGCCGCCTTCGACTTCCCGGTACCGGCGGACTCGGGCCCCCTGGAAATCCTGGGCCGCCCGCGCGTGACCCTGCGTCTGCGCATGGACGTACCGTTCGGGCAGGCGATCGCGCGCCTCTGCGACGTGGCCCCGGACGGCTCGTCGACGCTGGTGACGCGGGGCGTCCTGAACCTCTCCGCCCGGCACGGCCGGGACCGCGCCGACGCGTGGCCGCTGGGCGCGACGGAGGACGTGGTGTTCTCCCTCAACGGCATCGGCCACGCCTTCCCTCCGGGCCACCGCATCCGGCTCGCGGTGTCCTCCGCGTACTGGCCGTGGATCTGGCCGCAGGCCGACTCGGTGGGCTTCACCCTCGACCCGGCAGGCTCCTCCCTCCAACTCCCGGTCAGGGAGGGCACGTCCGACGACACGATCGCCTTCGCCGACCCCGAACAGTCCGAACCGCTCGGCGTCTCCTACCCGGCCCCGCTGGACGAGCCCCGCCCGGAACGCCTCGTCGTACGCGACGTGGCGAAGGGCGAGTGGCGGCTGGAGGTCGACCCCCGATATGGCGGGACCCGGGTCTACCCGGACGGCCTCGAATTCACGGAGGACGCGAAGGAGACGTACGTGATCCAGTCGGACGACCCGCTGTCCGCCCGGACGCGCTCGGAGTGGCACATCCGGTTGCACCGGCCGGAGCTGGGGTGGGACGTGAGCGTGGACACGCGCTCGGAGATCACGTGCGACGCGGCGGATTTCGTGACGTCGGACGAGGTGGTGTGCCGGGAGGGCGGTGAGGTGGTGTTCCACCGCACGTGGGAACGCCGCGTACCCCGCGCGGCGGGCTGACCCCCTAGTCAGGGGCGCGGGGAACTGCGCGAGACGCGGGCACGGTCCGCACCCGAAAACGGGGTTAGGGGCGCGGGGAACTGCGCGAGACGCGGGCACGGTCCGCACCCGAAAGCCGACCCTTCGAGGCCCGCGGGGAACTGCGCGAAAGGGGGTCAGCGGGCCGCCAGCGACGTCGCCAGCCGCGGCGACGCGTATCGCGTGCCGCAGACGAAGCGCATCAGCGGCCCGAAGGAAGACGCCGCCCCCAGCCCCGTGAAGTACAGCCCCGGCACCGCGGACTGAAAGCCCGCATCCAGCACCGGCGCCCCCCGCGACGTGACGAGCCCCGTCCGCACGCCGTCTCCCAGGAAGTCCAGCGCCGCCACGTCCATGCGGTATCCCGTCGCCGCCATGACGTGGTCCGCCGAGAGTTCCCGCTCCACCCCCGCCCCGCCGCTCAGCGTGAGCACCGGCCGGCCCCGCTCCACCCGGGCCCGTACGATCCGCCGGCCGTCGGTCACCGCGACCCGCCCCGTGAAGCGTTCGCGCAGCCACCACGCGCCCAGCGGGCCCAGCACACGGCGTACCAGGTAGTGGCGGGCCGGCGCCGGAAGGTGGCGTACATGTGTCGCGTGGTAGGAGAGGGCGTACAGCGACCACGCCTTGCCGAAGGGGGAGTTGGGGCTGAACCGGGGTTGCCGGTCGGGTGCGTCGCCGAAGCCGACAGCGCCCGCCCGCCGCGCCACGACCCGTACGTTCGCCCCCGCCTCCGCCATCAACACGGCGTTCTCCAGGGCGGATTGACCCGCGCCGATCACGAGCACCTCACGACCGGCGAAACCGGACAGGTCGCGGTGTTGGGCGGCGTGCGAGACGGGGCCCGTCGCCGAGGGGCCGTCGGGTATCGCCGCGGCCAGTTCGCGCGGCAGCCGGGCGAGCCCGGAGAGCCCGGTGGCCACGACGACCGCCCGCGCCTCGCAGCTCTCCCCGGAGTCCAGCTTCAGGGCGAAGCCGCCGCCCGGCGCCCGGTCGACCGAGACGACCCTGACCTGCTCCAGATCGGGGAAGAGTTTCGCGGCGAACCACTGCCCGTACGCGGCGAAGTCCTCCACCGGAATCAGGTCCCACTCCGATTCGAGGCGCCGCGTGCCGGTCTCCGCGCAGAAGTCGAGCAGCCCGTACCCCGGCTGCGGCGCGTCGATGGTGGAGGCGACCGGCGTCGACTTGAGGAGCATGCCCGCCGGCATGTGCTCGCGCCAGCTCACCATGGGCGAGCCGAAGACACGCACCGGGATGCCCCGGGCGCGCAGATGTGCGGCGGCGGACAGGCCGAACGGCCCCGCCCCGATGACCACCACCGGACGCACCGGCGTACTCGCTGTACCCACTCGCAATCCCTTCTCGCTTACCGGAGTTCGGCCCCCGCCTCCGCCGGCTCCCGCTTCCCGGAGTCCGGCCTCCGCGCCCGCCGGCCTAGGTGCGCCGCGAGCTCTGCCAGAGGCGGTACAGATGCCGGGCCCCCGGCCGTACGAAGCGGGCCAGCATCGTGACGAAGGGACGGAGGTCGTCCCGCGCGATCCAGGCGAGCTCGGTGCCGGCCGGGCGCTCGGGCGCGTGCGGCGTGGTGTAGCCGCTGCGCCGGTAGGCGAGCAGCGCGGGCAGGTCGATGTTCTCGACCACATAGCGTCGTCCGGCGCGCTGTTCGCCCTCCGGCACCCGGCGCCCGGTGAGGTGGAGGTGCTGGGCGCGGACGACATCCACCCCGGCCCCGTTCTCGAAGAGGCGGAACTGGGCGCCCATGCGCGGATTGAAGTCCAGGAGCTTGTACCGGCCGTCACGGCGGTCGAAGCGCAGATCGAGGTCGGCGACACCGCTGAAGCCGATGTGTTTCACGAACTGTGCGGCCAGCGAGGCGAGTTCGGGGTTGTCGACGACGTACGCGCTGGCCGTCATCCCGGCGTGCGGCGGCCAGGACCGCACCTTGACGCCGGTGAACAGTGCGAGCGGGGTGGAGTGCTCGTCGAAGTAGGCGTGCACGATCCAGTCCTCGGCCTGTTCGCGCGGCAGGTACTCCTGGAGGATCACGCCCGGCCGCTCGCCCCAGCGGCGGGCCAATGCGAGCAGATGCCGGCGGTCCTCGATCCGGGTCGTGCCGGCCACCGCGGGGCTGCGGCGCCGCACGAACGCCTCCCGGTTCTTGGCCACCACCGGGAAGAGCGCGTGCTCGGCGAAGCCCTCGACATCGGCGTACGTCTCGGGAAAGGCGGCCGCCGGGGACGGCACGCCGTGCTCCACGCACAGCTCGTGCAGCCCCTGCTTGCTGGCCAGGCGCCGGGGTAACTCCGGTGCCACCGGCGGGAAGAGGAAGCGCCCGGCGAGCTCCCTCTGGTGCTCGGCGATCAGCACCGCGGCCTCTTCATCGGTGGGGATCAGGACGGATGGGCGCCCGATGCGCCTGCCGACGGCGAGCAGCCCCTCGACGAGCACGGCCGGCTCCTCGGCGCCGGTCGTCGGCCAGGCGAAGGCACGGGTGAGGTAACGGGAGTGGGCCGCGGGTGTCCAGCGGTCCTCGGTGATCGCGTACATCGGCACGCCCAGCCTGCCGAGACTGCGGATGGCGCCGACCCCGCCGTGGTGCAGCGGATAGTTCCCGAACTTCACTATGAGTCCGGGTACGTCCCGGTCCGCCCTGAACAGCACGCCACTGCCCGCCACCAGCCCCCCTCGGGACAGAAAGCCCGACACCCCGACAGAGCGCGCGGCCCCCTCGCCGGTCCCGCCCCGGACAGAGACGCTAAGGGGAAACGACCACCTCCGGAGGGGGAATTTCCGGACATTGCGAACTCTTTAGGCACTGCCGCGCCGAGCATCCCCGACGTAACGTGTAGCCCACACCCGTGGAAAGCGAGGCAGGCACCGATGTCCGAGCAGAGCCCGCTCGAACTGGCCGAGGGCGATCCCTTCGGCCCGCACAATCTCCCGTACGGCGTCTTCTCCACGCCGGACCGCCCGGCCGACCGCAGGGTCGGCGTCCGCATCGGCGACCACGTCCTCGACGCGGGGGCGGCGGCGCACGCGCTGGGCTCCCCGTACGCGGCGCTCCTCGCCAAGCCGAGCCTCAACCCGCTCCTCGCGGCGGGGCGCACGGCCTGGCGCGACGTGCGCCGGGCGCTCACCGCCTGGGTGACGGTGCCCGCGCACCGCCCGGTGATAGAGCCCCTGCTGCACCCGCTCTCCGAGGTCGAGCTGCACTTGCCGTACGAGGTCGCCGACTACGTCGACTTCTACGCCAGCGAGCACCACGCCACCAACGTGGGCCAGATCTTCCGCCCCGACAGCGACGCGCTCACCCCCAACTGGAAGCATCTGCCCATCGGTTACCACGGCAGGTCGGGCACGATCGTGGTCTCGGGCACGGAGGTACGCCGCCCCCAGGGTCAGCGCAAGACGCCCGCCGACGCCGCCCCGCTCTTCGGCCCCTCCGTCAAGCTGGACATCGAGGCCGAGGTGGGCTTCGTGGTGGGTACGCCCTCCACCCTGGGCGAGCCGGTGGACCTGGCCTCCTTTGACGACCACGTCTTCGGCCTCTTCCTGCTCAACGACTGGTCCGCGCGGGACATCCAGGCCTGGGAGTACGTGCCGCTCGGCCCCTTCCTCGGCAAGTCCTTCGCGACGTCGGTCTCGGCGTGGGTCACCCCCCTGGAAGCCCTGACGGCGGCCCGCGTCGCCCCGCCCGCCCGGGACTTCCCCCTCCTCCCCTACCTGGACGACTCCGCCGAGGAGGTCCCGGGCGGGTTCGACCTGCGCATCACGGTCTCCATCAACGGCACGCCGGTCGCCGAGCCGCCGTTCTCGTCGATGTACTGGACGGCCGCGCAGCAGTTGGCCCACATGACGGTGAACGGCGCGTCGCTGCGTACGGGTGACGTGTTCGGCTCGGGCACGGTCAGCGGCCCCGAGCGCGACCAGCGCGGGTCGCTCCTCGAACTCACCTGGAACGGCACGGAGCCGCTGGAACTCACCTCCGGCAAGCGGACGTTCCTGGAGGACGGCGACGAGGTCACCCTCACGGCCTGGGCGGCCGGGCCGCACGGGGTTCCGGTGGGCCTGGGCGAGGTCCGGGGCCGCATCACCCCGTCCCTCTGACCCACGCCGCGGGCTGTTGCGGAACGGGCCGCCCCCTCCGGGACTTTCCCCCACCCCGCCCCCTTCCCTAGCCCCTCCGGGGGAAAGGGGGCGGGTGGGTGGGTGAGCGCGTTGGGGTCTGGGGCGGAGCCCCAGGAGTCAGCTCAGGTCGGACAACACGGCCAGGACGGCCTCGCCGTACTTGGCGCGCTTGGCCTCCCCCACCCCACTGACCGTGGCCAACTCGTCCAACGACCCCGGCCGAACCGTAGCGATCTCCCGCAACGTCGCATCGTGGAAGATGACGTACGCCGGAACCCCCGCCTCCTTCGCCTGCGCCCCCCGCCACGCCCGCAGCGCCTCGAAGACCGGGACCACCTCGGGCGGCAGGTCGGCCGCGACGGCGGACTTCTTCGACGCGCTGCGCGCCGCCGCCCGCGCCGGCTTCTCCGGCTCCGTCCGCATCCGGACCTCGCGCCGCCCCCCGAGCACCTCCCCGCTCGCCTCGGTCAGCACCAGCGTCCCGTACTCCCCCTCCACCGCGAGCAGCCCCTGCGCGAGCAACTGCCGTGCCACACCGCGCCATTGAGCCTCGGAGAGATCCTCCCCGATACCGAAGACCGACAGCGCGTCATGGTCGAACTGGATGATCTTCGCGGTCCTGCGGCCGAGCAGGATGTCGATGATCTGGCCGGCGCCGAACTTCTGGCCCCGCTCGCGCTGAAGGCGTACGACCGTGGAGAGCACCTTCTGCGCCGCGACCGTGCCGTCCCACGTCTGGGGCGGGGTGAGGCAGGTGTCGCAGTTGCCGCAGGTCTCGGCGGTTGCCTCCTGGCCGAAGTAGCCGAGGAGCTGGGCCCGCCGGCAGGAGGCGGTCTCGCAGAGCGCGAGCATCGCGTCGAGGTGCGCGGCGGCCCGGCGCCGGAACGCCTCGTCGCCCTCGCCGCCCTGGATCATCTTGCGCTGCTGGACGACGTCTTGCAGCCCGTACGCCATCCAGGCCGTGGAGGGCAGCCCGTCGCGCCCGGCGCGGCCGGTCTCCTGGTAGTAGCCCTCGACCGACTTGGGCAGGTCGAGGTGGGCGACGAACCGGACGTCGGGCTTGTCGATGCCCATACCGAAGGCGATGGTCGCGACCACCACCAGGCCGTCCTCCCGCAGGAAGCGGGACTGGTTGAGGGCGCGCGTGCCGCCGTCGAGCCCCGCGTGGTACGGGACGGCCTGGATGCCGTTGTCGCTGAGGTACTGGGCGGTCTTGTCGACGGAGGCGCGCGAGAGGCAGTAGACGATGCCCGCGTCCCCGTCGTGCTCCTCCTTGAGGAAGGTGAGGAGCTGCTTCTTCGGGTCGCTCTTGGGCACGATCCGGTACTGGATGTTGGGCCGGTCGAAGCTGGCCACGAAGTGCCGCGCGTCCGGCATGACGAGGCGCTGGGTGATCTCGCGGTGGGTGGCGTCGGTGGCGGTGGCGGTGAGGGCGATGCGGGGCACGTCGGGCCAGCGCTCGCCGAGCAGGGACAGGGCGAGGTAGTCGGGGCGGAAGTCGTGGCCCCACTGGGCGACGCAGTGCGCCTCGTCGATGGCGAAGACGGAGATCTTGGCGCGGGAGAGCAGGTCGAGGGTGGCCTCGACGCGGAGCCGCTCGGGGGCGAGGTAGAGCAGGTCGAGCTCGCCGGCGAGGAGCTCGGCCTCAACCGTGCGGCGCTCGTCGAAGTCCTGCGTGGAGTTGATGAACCCGGCGCGCACGCCGAGCGCCCGCAGGGCGTCCACCTGGTCCTGCATCAGGGCGATGAGCGGGGAGACGACGACGCCGGTGCCGGGCCGGACGAGCGCGGGGATCTGGTAGCAGAGGGATTTGCCGCCGCCGGTGGGCATGAGCACGAGGGCGTCGCCACCGGCCACGACGTGCTCGATGATGTCGCCCTGCGCGCCGCGGAAGGTGTCGTATCCGAAGACGCGGTGGAGTGTCCGCAGGGCCTCGCTCTCCGTGTCCACGATCTGCGTTCCGCCGGTTGCGCTCATCGCTCTGTCCCCCGCGCTTGTTCGTCACCGTTCACCCCAGCAACGATAGGCGCCCCCGCCGACACCCCCCGAGTTATCCACAACCCCGGCCTTCCCACGCGGTGCCCCGCGCCCCTGGCGGCGCTGGTGCCTGGCGGTACCGACAGCCCTGGGGCTGCCCCGGCAACCCCGCCTTCGACTGCGCACCGTGCCCGCGTCCCGCGCAGTTCCCCGCGCATCTCGGGGCGGGGTGGGGAAAAGGCGGAGGCCCCGGCGCCACCCACCCGCACCAGGGCCCCACCCACTCCCACAGAAACACCTACCGCGCAAACACCCCCGCGCTATGCGCAAGATCGAGGAAGTACTGGGGCGCCACACCCAGCACCAGCGTCACCGCGACCCCGACCGCGATCGCCGTCATCGTCAGCGGCGACGGCACCGCCACCGTCGGGCCATCCGCCTTCGGCTCGCTGAAGAACATGAGCACGATCACCCGGATGTAGAAGAACGCCGCGACAGCGGAGGAGATCACACCGACCACGACCAGCGCCCCCGCACCCCCCTCCGCCGCCGCCTTGAACACGGCGAACTTTCCGGAGAACCCGGAGGTCAGCGGGATGCCCGCGAAGGCGAGCAGGAAGACCGCGAAGACCGCCGCGACCAGCGGCGAGCGACGGCCGAGCCCCGCCCACTTGGACAGGTGGGTCGCCTCGCCGCCCGCGTCCCGCACCAGCGTGACCACCGCGAACGCGCCGATCGTGACGAACGAGTACGCCCCCAGGTAGAAGAGGACCGAGGAGATGCCGTCCGCGTTGGTGGCGATGACACCGGCCAGGATGAACCCGGCGTGCGCGATCGAGGAGTACGCGAGCAGCCGCTTGATGTCGGTCTGGGTGATCGCGACGACCGCGCCGCCCAGCATCGTGATGATCGCGACGCCCCACATGACCGGCCGCCAGTCCCAGCTCATGCCGGGCAGCACCACGTACAGCAGACGCAGCAGCGCGCCAAACGCGGCGACCTTGGTGGCGGCCGCCATGAAGCCCGTCACCGGGGTGGGGGCGCCCTGGTAGACGTCCGGGGTCCACATGTGGAACGGCACCGCGCCGACCTTGAAGAGCAGGCCCATCAGGAGCATCGCCCCGCCGATCAGCAGCAGCGCGTCGTTGCCCATGGTGCCGGCGAGCGCCGGGTCGACGTTCTGGACGGAGCCGCTGACGACGTCGGCGATCGTGGCGTACGAGACGGAGCCCGCGTAGCCGTACAGGAGCGCGATGCCGAAGAGCAGGAAGGCCGAGGAGAACGCGCCGAGCAGGAAGTACTTGACGGCCGCTTCCTGCGACATGAGCCGCTTGCGGCGGGCCAGGGCGCACAGCAGGTAGAGCGGGAGGGAGAAGACCTCAAGGGCCACGAACAGGGTCAGGAGGTCGTTCGCCGCCGGGAAGACCAGCATTCCGGAGACGGCGAACAGGGCCAGCGGGAAGACCTCGGTCGTGGTGAAGCCGGCCTTGACGGCGGCCTTCTCGCTGTCGCTGCCGGGCACCGAGGCCGCCTGGGCGGCGAAGGAGTCCACCCTGCTGCCGTGCGCCTCCGGGTCGAGGCGGCGCTCGGCGAAGGTGAAGACCGCGACGATGGAGGCCAGCAGAATGGTGCCCTGAAGGAAGAGCGCGGGGCCGTCGACGGCGACCGCGCCCATGGCCGCGATGTGCGCCTTGGTGGTGCCGTAGCCGCCGGCCGCGAGGCCGACGACCGCGGCGAAGGCGGCGGCGAGTGCGACCACCGAGAGGAACACCTGCGTGTAGTAGCGGGCGCGGCGCGGGACGAAGGCCTCCACGAGGACGCCGATGACCGCCGCGCCCACCACGATCAGCGTGGGTGCGAGCTGCGCGTACTCGATGTGCGGCGTGGGGATCTTGTCCAGCTTTCCCTCGGCCGCCGTGGTCCACAGGCTGTGGACAGCTGATGGGCTCACTTGGCCGCCTCCAGCGCGGGGTTGGGGTCCTTCTTGTGTACGTCCGACATGGTGTGCCGCACCGCCGGGTTGACGATGTCCGTCAGCGGCTTCGGGTAGACGCCGAGGAAGATCAGCAACGCGATCAGCGGGGCGACCACCAGCAGTTCACGGACCTTGAGGTCGGGCATTCCCTGGATCTCCGCCTTGACCGGGCCGGTCATCGTCCGCTGGTAGAGGACGAGGACGTAGAGCGCGGCCAGGACGATGCCGAGGGTCGCGACCACACCGGCCACCGGGTAGCGGCTGAACGTGCCGACCAGGACCAGGAATTCACTGATGAAGGGAGCAAGGCCCGGCAGGGACAGGGTGGCGAGACCGCCGATCAGGAACGTGCCGGCGAGCACCGGCGCGACCTTCTGGACGCCGCCGTAGTCCGAGATGAGCCGGGAGCCGCGGCGCGAGATCAGGAAGCCGGCCACCAGCATCAGGGCGGCCGTCGAGATCCCGTGGTTGACCATGTAGAGCGTGGCGCCGGACTGGCCCTGGCTGGTCATCGCGAAGATGCCCATGATGATGAAGCCGAAGTGCGAGATCGACGCGTACGCGACCAGGCGCTTGATGTCGCGCTGGCCGACCGCGAGCAGCGCCCCGTAGATGATGCTGATCACGGCGAGCACCACGATCACCGGCGTCGCCCACTTGCTGGCCTCCGGGAAGAGCTGGAGGCAGAAGCGCAGCATCGCGAAGGTGCCGACCTTGTCGACGACCGCGGTGATCAGGACGGCGACCGGCGCGGTCGCCTCGCCCATCGCGTTGGGCAGCCAGGTGTGCAGCGGCCACAGGGGGGCCTTCACCGCGAAGGCGAAGAAGAAACCGAGGAAGAGGAGCCGCTCGGTGTTGGTCGCCATGTGGAGCGAGCCGCTCGCGCGGGCCGCGGCGATCTCGTTCAGCGAGAACGATCCGGCCACCACGTACAGGCCGATGACCGCGGCCAGCATGATGAGGCCGCCGACCAGGTTGTAGAGCAGGAACTTGACGGCCGCGTACGAGCGTTGGGTCGCCGCCGCCTCGTCGCCCTGACTGTGTGCCCGGTCGCCGAAGCCGCCGATGAGGAAGTACATCGGGATGAGCATGGCTTCGAACAGGATGTAGAAGAGGAAGACGTCGGTGGCCTCGAAGGAGAGCACCACCATTGCCTCGACGGCGAGGATCAGGGCGAAGAAGCCCTGGGTGGGCCGCCAGCGGCTGCTGTGCGTTTCCAGGGGGTCGGCGTCGTGCCAGCCGGCCGCGATGATGAACGGGATGAGCAGTGCGGTGAGCCCGATGAGGGCGACGCCGATGCCGTCGACGCCCAGTTCGTAGCGGACGCCGAAGTCCTTGATCCAGGCATGCGATTCGGTCAACTGGTAACGCGCGCCGCCCGGTTCGAACCGTACGAGCTGGATCGCGGCCAGCACCAGGGTGGCGACCGAGACCAGCAGGGCCAGCCACTTGGCGGCGGTGCGCCGGGCGGCCGGGACCGCAGCGGTCGCGACCGCGCCGAGCGCCGGCAGGGCGGCCGTCGCGGTGAGCAGAGGGAAGGACATCGCGTTACACCGCCCTCATCAGCAGAGTCGCGGCGATGATCACCACAGCACCTCCGAACATCGAGACCGCGTAGCTGCGGGCGAAGCCGTTCTGCAGCTTGCGCAGGCGGCCGGAGAGCCCGCCGACCGAGGCGGCGGTTCCATTGACGACTCCGTCGACCAGGCTGTGGTCGAGGTAGACGAGCGAGCGGGTGAGGTGTTCGCCGCCGCGGACCAGGACCACGTGGTTGAAGTCGTCCTGGAGCAGGTCGCGGCGGGCGGCCCGGGTGAGCAGCGAGCCGCGCGGGGCGACGGCGGGCACGGGCCCCCGTCCGTACTGGGCGATCGCGAGACCCACGCCGATGAGCAGGCAGACCATGGTGGCGGCGGTGACCGTCCACGCCCCGACCGGCGAGTCGCCGTGGTCGAAGGAGGTGACCGGCTCCAACCACTTCACGAAGCGGTCGCCGATGCCGAAAATGCCGCCGGCGAAGACCGATCCGAAGGCGAGCACGATCATGGGGATCGTCATGGTCTTCGGGGACTCGTGCGGGTGCGGCTCGTCGTGGGCGCCGCGCGTCTCGGCGGCGGGCTCCACGTCCGGTTCGGCGGGCGACGCGGTCTTCGTGTTCTTCCAGCGCTCCTCGCCGAAGAAGGTCAGCACCATCACGCGCGTCATGTAGTACGCGGTGATCGCGGCGCCGAGCAGGGTGACCGCGCCGAGGATCCAGCCCTCGGTGCCGCCCTTGGCGAACGCCGCCTCGATGATCTTGTCCTTGGAGAAGAACCCGGACAGGCCGGGGAAGCCGATGATCGCGAGGTAGCCGAGGCCGAAGGTGGCGAAGGTGACCGGCATGTACGTCCGCAGGCCGCCGTACTTGCGCATGTCGACCTCGTCGTTCATGCCGTGCATGACCGAGCCGGCGCCGAGGAAGAGCCCGGCCTTGAAGAAGCCGTGCGTCACCAGGTGCATGATCGCGAAGACGTAGCCGATCGGACCGAGCCCGGTGGCGAGCACCATGTAGCCGATCTGCGACATCGTCGACCCGGCGAGGGCCTTCTTGATGTCGTCCTTGGCGCAACCGACGATCGCACCAAACAAGAGCGTCACCGCGCCGATGACCACGACGACCGTCTGGACGTTCGGCACCGCGTTGAAGACCGCGCCGGAGCGGGTGATCAGGTAGACGCCGGCGGTCACCATGGTCGCCGCGTGGATGAGGGCGGAGACCGGGGTCGGGCCCTCCATCGCGTCACCGAGCCAGGACTGGAGCGGGACCTGCGCCGACTTGCCGCAGGCGGCGAGCAGCAGCATCAGACCGATCGCGGTGTCGCGGCCCGAGCTCGCCTGGCCGGCCCCGCCGAGGACGGCGGTGAAGGCGAAGGAGCCGAACGTCGTGAACATCACCATGATCGCGATGGACAGGCCCATGTCGCCGACCCGGTTGACCAGGAAGGCCTTCTTGGCGGCGGTCGCCGCGCTCGGCTTGTGCTGCCAGAAGCCGATGAGCAGGTAGGACGCGAGGCCCACGCCTTCCCAACCGACGTACAGGAGCAGGTAGTTGTCGGCGAGGACCAGCAGGAGCATCGCCGCGAGGAACAGGTTGAGGTAGCCGAAGAAACGACGGCGGTTCTCGTCGTGCTCCATGTAGCCGATCGAGTAGATGTGGATCAGGGTGCCCACACCGGTGATCAGCAGTACGAAGGTCATCGACAGCTGGTCGAGCTGGAAGCCGACGTTGGCCTGGAAGCCTTCGACGGGGATCCAGCTGAACAGGTGCTGGGTCACGGTCCGTTTGTCGGCGGCGCGGCCCAGCATGTCGAAGAAGAGCACCGCGCCGATGACGAAGGACGCGGCGGCGAGCAGGGTGCCCAGCCAGTGGCCGACCCGGTCGAGGCGCCGGCCGCCGCACAGCAGGACGGCGGCTCCGAGCAGGGGCGCCGCGATGAGCAGCGCGATGAGGTTCTGTGTGTTTCCCACGGTTGCAGCGACCCCTTACAGCTTCATCAGGCTGGCGTCGTCGACCGAGGCCGAGTGGCGGGAACGGAAGAGCGACACGATGATCGCGAGCCCGACCACGACCTCCGCGGCGGCGACGACCATCGTGAAGAACGCGATGATCTGGCCGTCGAGGTTGCCGTGCAGCCGGGAGAAGCAGACGAAGGCGAGGTTGCAGGCGTTGAGCATCAGCTCGACGCACATGAAGACCACGATCGCGTTGCGCCTGATGAGCACCCCGGCGGCGCCGATGGTGAACAACAGGGCTGCCAGATAGAGGTAATTGACCGGATTCACTTGGCGGCCTCCTCTTGGTCTCGCCCGAGGTCGTGGTCGCGCCCGCGGTCCTGGTCGCGCCCGGCATCCCTGCCGTGCCCGGAGTCGTTGCCCCGGCCGAGCCGGCCCTCCGAGCGCTGCTCAAGGGCCTTCAGGTCGGCGAGCGCCTCGCTGGAGACGTCGCGGATCTGGCCGCGGCCGCGCAGGGTCTGGTTGACGGTGAGTTCGGAGGGGGTGCCGTCGGGCAGCAGGCCCGCGATGTCCACCGCGTTGTGCCGGGCGTAGACGCCGGGGGCGGGCAGCGGGGGCAGGTGCCTGCCGCGTACGCGCTCCTCGGACATCTCGCGCTGGGTCTTGGCGCGCTCGGTGCGCTCCCGGTGGGTGAGCACCATCGCGCCGACCGCCGAGGTGATCAGCAGGGCGCCGGTGATCTCGAAGGCGAAGACGTACTTGGTGAAGATGAGGGTGGCGAGACCCTCCACATTGCCGTTGGCGTTGGCCTGGCCGAGCCCGTTGAAGCTCTTCAGGGAGGCGTTGGCGATGCCCGCGATGAGGAGGACCCCGAAGCCGAGCCCGCAGGCCGCGGCCCACCAGCGCTGGCCCTTGATGGTCTCCTTCAGCGAGTCGGCCGCGGTGACACCGACCAGCATGACGACGAAGAGGAACAGCATCATGATCGCGCCGGTGTAGACGACGATCTGGACGACGCCCAGGAAGTACGCCCCGTTGGCGAGGTAGAACACCGCGAGGATGATCATGGTTGCGGCGAGGCACAGTGCGCTGTGCACGGCCTTCTTCATGAGGATCGTGCACAGGGCGCCGATCACGGCGACCGTGCCGAGCACCCAGAACTGGAAGGCCTCGCCGGTGGAGGTGTGCGAGGCCGCGGCGGCCAGCAGCTCGGTGGGCGCGCTCATGCCCCCACCGCCTTGCCGGACGCGGGCTCGTCGTCACCGAAGGTGGAGGCGCCCTCCTGGGGCCGCTCCCCCTTGCTGAGCGCGACCTGGCGGACGGTGCCGGGCGCGGCCTCGGTGACCAGACCGCGGTAGTAGTCCTGCTCGTCCATGCCGGGGTAGATCGCGTGCGGACTGTCGACCATGGTGTCGTCGAGCCCGGCGAGCAGCTGTTCCTTGGTGTAGATCAGGCTCTCGCGCGAGGAGTCGGCCAGCTCGAACTCGTTGGTCATCGTCAGCGCCCGCGTGGGGCACGCCTCGATGCACAGGCCGCACAGGATGCAGCGGGCGTAGTTGATCTGGTAGACGCGGCCATAGCGCTCGCCCGGCGAGTAGCGCTCCTCGTCCGTGTTGTCGGCGCCCTCCACATAGATGGCGTCGGCGGGACAGGCCCAGGCGCACAGCTCGCAGCCGATGCACTTCTCCAGGCCGTCCGGGTGCCGGTTGAGCTGGTGGCGGCCGTGGAAGCGGGGCGCGGTGACCTTCTGCTGTTCCGGGTACTGCTCGGTCAGCCGCTTCTTGAACATGGCCTTGAAGGTCACACCGAAGCCGGCCACGGGGTTGAGGAACTTGTCCTGCGGTTCCTGCGACCCCTGCGACCCGGCCGGCTCCCCGGCCTTCGCCGGCTGCGCCGACTTCTTGCTCAGCGACTTGCCGAGCGACTTGCTCGATGACTTGTCAGATGGCGTGTCAGACACCGTCGCCCTCCCTTCCTTCTCCGTCACTCTGGGTATCCGCCCCGCCACTGACAATCAACTCGCGCTCTCGGCGCGGCCGTCGGCGGGGTACCGGCGGAAGGGTCTGTCCGGGCAGCGGCGGCACCGGGAATCCCCCGGCCATCGGGTCGAAGGCGGCGGGCGGCGTCGCCGACCCCGCGTCCGCCCCGTCCGCCCCGTCCTTCTTGCTCCGGAACACGTCCGCGACGAAGGAGAGCAGCAGCAGCGCGACGACGGCGCCGCCGACGTACAGCACGATCTTCGAGAAGCCGTAGCCCTCGTTGTGCAGGGCCCGTACGGTCGCGACCATCATCAGCCAGACCACGGAGACCGGGATGAGGACCTTCCACCCCAGCTTCATCAGCTGGTCGTAGCGGACCCGGGGCAGCGTGCCGCGCAGCCAGATGAAGAAGAAGAGCAGCAGCTGGACCTTGATGACGAACCAGAGCATCGGCCACCAGCCGTGGTTCGCGCCCTCCCAGAAGGTGCTGATGGGCCAGGGGGCGCGCCAGCCGCCGAGGAAGAGGGTGGTCGCGACGGCCGAGACGGTGACCATGTTGACGTACTCGGCGAGCATGAACATCGCGAACTTGATGGACGAGTACTCGGTGTTGAACCCGCCGACCAGGTCGCCCTCGGACTCCGGCATGTCGAACGGGGCCCGGTTGGTCTCGCCGACCATCGTGACGATGTAGATGATGAACGAGACCGGCAGCAGCACGATGTACCAGCGGTCGCCCTGCGCCTCGACGATCTTCGAGGTGGACATCGACCCGGAGTACAGGAAGACCGAGGCGAAGGCCGCGCCCATCGCGATCTCGTAGGAGATCATCTGCGCGCAGGAGCGCAGCCCGCCGAGGAGCGGATACGTGGAGCCGGACGACCAGCCGGCGAGCACGATGCCGTAGATGCCGACCGAGGCGACGGCCAGGATGTACAGCATGGCGATCGGCAGGTCGGTGAGCTGCATCGTGGTGCGGTGACCGAAGATCGACACTTCGTTGCCCGCGGGCCCGAACGGGATGACGGCGATCGCCATGAACGCGGGGATCGCGGCGATGATCGGGGCCAGGACGTAGACGACCTTGTCGGCCCTCTTGACGATGACGTCTTCCTTCAGCATCAGCTTGATGCCGTCGGCGAGCGACTGGAGCATGCCCCAGGGGCCGTGCCGGTTGGGGCCGATGCGCAGCTGCATCCAGGCGACGACCTTGCGCTCCCACACGATGGAGAACAACACGGTCACCATGAGGAACGCGAAGCAGAAGACGGCCTTGACGACGACGAGCCACCAGGGGTCGCGGCCGAACAGGGAGAGGTCCTCCGCAGCGAGCATGATCACGCCTCCACCACCTCCGAGGGGGCTTCCGTAACGGCCGGTCCGATGCGGACGACCTGTCCGGGGACCGCGCCGGTGTCGGCGGCGACCCCGCCGCCGACGGAGTTCAGCGGCAGCCACACCACCCGGTCGGGCATCTCGCTCACCTGGAGCGGGAGTTGGGTGGATCCAGCCGGGCCCGTGACCTGAAGGAGGTCGCCGTCCTTGACGCCGGACTCGGCGGCGGTGGCCGCGGAGAGCCGGGCCAGGGCCGCGTGCCGGGTGCCGGCCAGCGCCTCGTCGCCCACCTGGAGCGAGCCCTGGTCGAGCAGCATCCGGTGGCCGGCGAGGACCGCTTCGCCCTCGGCGGGCCGCGGCAGCGCGAGCGCCGTCTCCAGGGGCTCGCTCGCGCGTGGCCCCTCCCAGGTGCCGAGCCGCGTCATCTCGCGCCGTACGGCGTGGACGTCGGGCAGGGCGAAGCGGCCGCTCCCCTCGGCGCCGCCGATACCGGCGACCGCGTCGGCCAGCATGTGCAGGACCCGCGCGTCGGTGGGCGCCAGGGTGCGGGTCATCTGCTCCGGCTTGAGCGCGGCCTCGAACAGGCGGGCCCGGCCCTCCCAGTTGAGGAAGGTGCCGGACTTCTCGGTGACGGAGGCGACCGGGAAGACCACGTCGGCGTGGGCGGTGACCGCGCTCGGCCGCAGTTCGAGGCTGACCACGAAGGCCCCTTCGAGGGCCTTGCGGGCCCGCGCCGGGTCCGGCAGGTCGGCCGGGTCGACGCCCGCGACGAGCAGTGCGCCCAGTTCGCCGGTGAGCGCGGCCTCGACGATCTGGCCGGTGTCGCGCCCGTAGCGGTGCGGGAGTTCGCGTACGCCCCAGGCGGAGGCGACCTCGTCGCGGGCGCGCGGGTCGGTGGCCGGGCGGCCGCCGGGCAGCAGCGACGGGACGGCGCCCGCCTCCACCGCGCCGCGCTCGCCGGCCCGGCGCGGGATCCACACCAGTTCGGCGCCGGTCGCGGAGGCGGCGCACACGGCGGCGGTCAGCGCGCCGGGCACGCCCGCGAGCCGTTCGCCGACGAGCAGGACGGCGCCCGGGGAGCGCAGCGCCTCGGCCGCCTTGGCGCCCTCCTCGTCGAGGCCGACGCCGCCGGCGAGCGCGTCGAGCCACTCGGTCTCGGTGCCGGGCGCGGCGGGCAGCAGCGTGCCCCCGGCCTTCGCGAGACCCCGGGTCATGTGGGTGGCGAGCGAGAAGGTGCGCTGGCCGTGCTTTCGCCAGGCCTTGCGCAGCCGCAGGAAGACGCCGGGCGCCTCCTCCTCGGACTCGAAGCCCACCAGGAGGACGGCCGGGGCCTGCTCGACCAACGCGTAGGTCGCGCCCCGCCCGTCGAGGTCACGGCCGTGCCCCGCGACGCGGGCCGCGAGGAAGTCGGCTTCCTCCGCGGAGTGCACGCGGGCGCGGAAGTCGATGTCGTTGGTGTCGAGGACGGTCCGCGAGAACTTGGCGTAGGCGTACGCGTCCTCGACGGTGAGCCGCCCGCCGGTGAGCACCCCGGCCCGGCCGCGCGCCGCGGCGAGCCCGATGGCCGCCGTCTCCAGCGCTTCGGGCCAGCTCGCCGGTTCGAGTACGCCCTCGGCGTTGCGCACCAGGGGGGTGGTCAGCCGGTCGTGCTGCTGCCCGTAGCGGAAGCCGAACCTGCCCTTGTCGCAGATCCACTCCTCGTTGACCTCGGGGTCCTCGGCCGCGAGGCGCCGCATGACCTTGCCGCGCCGGTGGTCGGTGCGGGTCGCGCAGCCGCCCGCGCAGTGCTCGCACACCGAGGGCGACGACACGAGGTCGAAGGGGCGGGAGCGGAACCGGTAGGCCGCCGAGGTGAGCGCGCCGACCGGGCAGATCTGGATGGTGTTCCCGGAGAAGTACGACTCGAACGGGTCGCCCTCGCCGGTGCCGACCTGCTGGAGCGCGCCCCGCTCGATCAGCTCGATCATCGGGTCGCCGGCGATCTGGTTGGAGAAGCGGGTGCAGCGCGCGCACAGCACACAGCGCTCGCGGTCCAGGAGCACCTGGGTGGAGATCGGGACCGGCTTCTCATAGGTGCGCTTGTGGCCTTCGAAACGCGAATCCGTGGAGCCGACCTGCATCGCCTGGTTCTGGAGCGGACACTCGCCGCCCTTGTCGCAGACCGGGCAGTCCAACGGGTGGTTGATCAGGAGGAGTTCCATCACTCCGCGCTGCGCCTTCTCGGCGACCGGCGAGGAGAGCTGGGATTTGACCACCATGCCGTCGGTGCAGGTGATGGTGCAGGACGCCATCGGCTTGCGCTGGCCCTCGACCTCGACGATGCACTGGCGGCAGGCGCCGGCCGGGTCGAGCAGGGGGTGGTCGCAGAACCGCGGGATCTCGATGCCGAGCTGTTCGGCGGCGCGGATCACCAGGGTGCCCTTGGGGACGCTGATCCCGATGCCGTCGATGGTCAGCGAGACGAGATCCTCCGGCGGCACGGCCGCCTCGCCGCCCCCGGAGGAAGCGCTACTCGTCGTCACAGTCATGCGTTCACCTCCGTGCTGTCGTCCGCCCAGGCCGTGGACCTGGCGGGATCGAAGGGGCAGCCCTTGCCCGTGATGTGCTGCTCGTACTCGTCGCGGAAGTACTTGAGCGAGGAGAAGATCGGCGAGGCCGCGCCGTCACCGAGCGCGCAGAACGACTTGCCGTTGATGTTGTCGGCGATGTCGTTGAGCTTGTCGAGGTCGTCCATCGAGCCCTTGCCGGCCTCGATGTCGCGGAGCAACTGGACCAGCCAGTACGTCCCTTCACGGCAGGGCGTGCACTTGCCGCAGGACTCATGGGCGTAGAACTCGGTCCAGCGGGTGACGGCCCGCACCACGCAGGTCGTCTCGTCGAAGCACTGGAGCGCCTTGGTGCCGAGCATCGAACCGGCCGCGCCCACGCCCTCGTAGTCGAGCGCCACATCGAGGTGCTCGTCGGTGAACATCGGCGTCGAGGAGCCGCCCGGGGTCCAGAACTTGAGCCGGTGGCCCTTGCGCATGCCGCCGCTCATGTCGAGCAGCTGGCGCAGGGTGATGCCGAGCGGCGCCTCGTACTGGCCGGGGCTCGTGACGTGCCCGCTGAGCGAGTACAGCGTGAAGCCCGGGGACTTCTCGCTCCCCATCGACTTGAACCAGTCCTTGCCGCGGCTGAGGATCGCGGGAACCGAGGCGATGGATTCGACGTTGTTCACCACAGTGGGGCACGCGTACAGACCGGCGACCGCGGGGAAGGGGGGTCGCAGCCGGGGCTGGCCGCGACGGCCTTCGAGGGAGTCCAGGAGCGCGGTCTCCTCACCGCAGATGTACGCCCCGGCGCCCGCGTGCACGGTGAGTTCGAGGTCGAGGCCGCTGCCCAGGATGTCCTTGCCGAGGAAGCCCGCCTCGTACGCCTCGCGCACGGCTTCGTGCAGCCGCCGCAGTACGGGGACGACTTCGCCGCGCAGGTAGATGAAGGCGTGCGAGGAGCGGATCGCGTAGCAGGCGATCACGATGCCTTCGATGAGGGAGTGCGGGTTGGCGAAGAGGAGCGGGATGTCCTTGCAGGTCCCGGGCTCCGATTCGTCGGCGTTGACGACGAGGTAGTGCGGCTTGCCGTCGCCCTGCGGGATGAACTGCCACTTCATCCCGGTGGGGAAGCCGGCGCCGCCGCGGCCGCGCAGACCGGAGTCCTTGACGTACGCGATGAGGTCGTCCGGCGTCATGGCGAGCGCTTTGCGCAGGCCCTCGTAGCCGTCGTGCCGCCGGTAGGTCTCCAGGGTCCAGGATTCCGGCTGGTCCCAGAAGGCGGAGAGGACCGGCGCGAGCAGCTTCTCCGGGCTGCTCCCGTTGCCGTTGCCTTCGATCTCGGTGGCCAAGGTCATCACTCCCCCTCCTCGGCGGCGGGACCGGCCGGGTGGGCCGGGTCGGACGCTGAGGTCTGCTGCGGTGCGTCGTGCGAGCTCAAGTGGTGTGAGCCCGGCTGGGGTTCGTCGTTCCGGACCTGGCCGCCGCGCGGGTGCACCACGCGCTTGGCGCCGGGTGTCTCGCCCTTGGCGAGCCGGAGCCCGGCGAGCGAGGCGGGGCCCGCGCCGCCGGTCGCGGCGACCGCGCCGGGCCGCTCGTCGGGGAAGCCGGCCAGGATCCGCGCGGTCTCCTTGTACGTGCACAGCGGCGCGCCCCGGGTCGGCTCGACGGGGCGGCCGGCGCGCAGGTCGTCGACGAGGCGCTTGGCGCTCTCGGGGTCCTGGTTGTCGAAGAACTCCCAGTTGACCATCACGACGGGCGCGAAGTCGCAGGCCGCGTTGCACTCGATGTGTTCGAGCGTGACCTTGCCGTCGGCTGTCGTCATATCGGGCCCGTTGTTGCCGACGCCCAGGTGGCTCTTCAGCTCGTCGAAGATGGCATCGCCGCCCATCACCGCGCAGAGCGTGTTGGTGCAGACACCGACCTGGTACTCGCCCGACGGCTTGCGCCGGTACATGGAGTAGAAGGTGGCCACGGCGGTGACCTCGGCGGTGGTCAGCTCCAGGAGTTCCGCGCAGAAGGCCATGCCGGTGCGCGAGACGTATCCTTCCTCCGCCTGGCAGAGGTGGAGCAGCGGCAGCAGTGCGGAGCGGCTGTCGGGGTAGCGGGCGATGATCTCCCTGCCGTCCGCTACGAGCCGGGCGCGTACATCGGCCGGGTAGTCGGGCGCGGGCAGTTGGGGCATGCCCAAGTGGATGTCGGTCACCGGTCGACGCCTCCCATCACGGGGTCGATGGACGCGACGGCGACGATGACGTCGGCGACCTGGCCGCCCTCGCACATCGCCGCCATTGCCTGGAGGTTGGTGAAGGACGGGTCGCGGAAGTGGACCCGGTAGGGGCGGGTGCCGCCGTCGGAGACGAGGTGCACGCCGAGTTCACCCTTGGGCGATTCGACGGCGACGTACGCCTGTCCGGCGGGGACCCGGAAGCCCTCGGTCACCAGCTTGAAGTGGTGGATGAGGGACTCCATCGAGGTTCCCATGATCTTCTTGATGTGGTCGAGGGAGTTGCCGAGTCCGTCCGGGCCGAGCGCGAGCTGCGCGGGCCAGGCGATCTTCTTGTCCTCGACCATGACGGGACCCGGCTCCAGGCGGTCCAGGCACTGCTCGACGATCCTGAGCGACTGGCGCATCTCTTCGAGGCGGACCAGGAAGCGGCCGTAGGAGTCGCAGGTGTCGGTGGTGGGGACGTCGAACTCGTAGTTCTCGTAGCCGCAGTACGGGTCGGTCTTGCGCAGGTCGTGCGGCAGGCCGGCCGAGCGCAGGATCGGTCCGGTGGCGCCGAGCGCCATGCAGCCGGTGAGGTCGAGGTAGCCGACGTCCTGCATGCGGGCCTTGAAGATGGGGTTGCCGGTGGCGAGCTTGTCGTACTCCGGCAGGTTCTTCTTCATGGTCTTCACGAACTCGCGGAGCTGGTCCACGGCGCCCGCGGGCAGGTCCTGGGCGAGGCCGCCGGGGCGGATGAACGCGTGGTTCATGCGCAGGCCGGTGATCAACTCGTAGAGGTCGAGAATGAGTTCACGATCACGGAAGCCGTAGATCATGATCGTGGTGGCGCCGAGCTCCATGCCGCCGGTGGCGATGCACACCAGGTGCGAGGAGAGCCGGTTGAGCTCCATGAGCAGCACGCGGATGACCGAGGCCCGGTCGGGGATCTGGTCGGTGATGCCGAGGAGCTTCTCGACGCCGAGGCAGTACGCCGTCTCGTTGAAGAACGGCGTCAGGTAGTCCATGCGCGTGACGAAGGTGGTGCCCTGCGTCCAGGTGCGGAATTCGAGGTTCTTCTCGATGCCGGTGTGGAGATAACCGATTCCGCAGCGGGCCTCGGTGACGGTCTCGCCCTCGATCTCCAGGATCAGCCGGAGCACGCCGTGTGTGGAGGGGTGCTGGGGGCCCATGTTGACGACGATGCGCTCGTCGTCGGCCTTGGCCGCGGACTGGACGACGTCGTCCCAGTCGCCGCCGGTGACTGTATATACAGTCCCCTCGGTCGTCTCGCGGGAGCTGCCCAGCGTCCCGGAGGGACTCGATGAGGGGTGGTGGCCGGGTGACGGGTGGGCTTGCGATGTTCCGTTGGAAGTGGACATCAGGTGTACGACCTCCGCTGGTCCGGAGCCGGGATCTGGGCGCCCTTGTACTCGATGGCGATGCCGCCGAGGGGGTAGTCCTTGCGCTGTGGGAAGCCCTGCCAGTCGTCCGGCATCATGATCCGGGTCAGCGCCGGGTGGCCGTCGAAGACGAGACCGAAGAAGTCGTAGGTCTCGCGCTCGTGCCAGTCGTTGGTCGGATAGACCTCGACGAGCGAGGGGACGTGCGGGTCGCTGTCCGGGGCGCTCACTTCGAGCCGGATGAGCCGGCCGTGGGTGAGCGAGCGCAGGTGGTAGACGGCGTGCAGCTCGCGGCCCTTGTCGCCCAGGAAGTGGACGCCGCTGACGCCCGTACAGAGCTCGAAGCGCAGGGCGGGGTCGTCGCGCAGGGTGCGGGCGACGCGCAGGAGGTGCTCGCGCGCGATGTGGAAGGTGAGCTCGCCGCGGTCGACGACCGTCTTCTCGATGGCGTTCTCGGGAAGCAGGTCCTGCTCCTCCAGGGCGCCTTCGAGTTCGTCGGCGACCTCGTCGAACCAGCCGCCGTAGGGGCGCGAGGTGGCGCCGGGCAGGGTGACGGTCTTGATGACGCCGCCGTAGCCGCTGGTGTCACCGCCGTCGGCGGCGCCGAACATGCCCTTGCGTACGCCGATGACGTCGCCGGTGTTCTCGCGCGGTGCGGGGACGCCCTGTTCGGGGGTGTCCGGAGTGTCGGGAGAGCTCACCGCAGCAGCCCCTTCATCTCAATGGTGGGGAGCGCCTTGAGGGCCGCCTCCTCCGCCTCGCGGGCCGCTTCCTCCTGGTTGACCCCGAGCTTGGTGCCCTGGATCTTCTGGTGGAGCTTGAGGATGGCGTCGATCAGCATCTCGGGGCGGGGTGGGCAACCGGGCAGATAGATATCAACCGGAACAATGTGGTCAACGCCCTGAACAATTGCGTAATTGTTGAACATTCCGCCCGATGAGGCGCAAACCCCCATGGAAATGACCCACTTGGGGTTGGGCATCTGGTCGTAGACCTGCCGCAGGACCGGCGCCATCTTCTGGCTGACCCGGCCGGCCACGATCATCAGGTCGGCCTGGCGCGGGGAGCCGCGGAAGACCTCCATGCCGAACCTGGCCAGGTCGTAGCGGCCGGCGCCCGTCGTCATCATCTCGATGGCGCAGCAGGCGAGGCCGAAGGTGGCGGGGAAGACGGACGCCTTGCGCACCCAGCCCGCGGCCTGCTCAACAGTGGTCAGTACGAAGCCGCTAGGCAGTTTCTCTTCGAGTCCCATAGGTGCCCCTCAGCCCCTCAGTCCCATTCCAGACCGCCGCGCCGCCATACATACGCGTAGGCGACGAAGACGGTGAGCACGAAGAGCAGCATCTCCACGAGCCCGAAAAGCCCCAGGGCGTCGAAAGTGACCGCCCAGGGGTAGAGGAAGACGATCTCGATGTCGAAGACGATGAAGAGCATCGCCGTCAGGTAGTACTTGATCGGGAAGCGACCGCCGCCGGCCGGCGTGGGAGTGGGTTCGATGCCGCACTCGTACGCCTCAAGTTTGGCCCGGTTGTACCTTTTTGGGCCGATAAGCGTGGCCATGACCACGGAAAAGATCGCAAACCCTGCCCCGAGGGCGCCGAGCACGAGGATGGGCGCGTAGGCATTCACGCTCCTCGCTCCTTCCAGTCGTCCTTGACCGTTGGACCGCACAGCGGGCTCTGCGAAACGCCTCGTCGTTCACCCATGAAGCGCGAAGATCGCGTACATGTGAGGCAGTTCACAAGCCCGACTGCCCCGCATCCTATGCCCGGCGGTCTGTGATCTGCGACACGGGGTACGACAACGCCTTTGTGATCTCCACCACCTGACGAAGGATCATGAAGTCGGATGAGCGGTGATCTTCATACGCGAAGCGCCTGAGTGATCACGAGACGTGACATTCGGCGGTGTTACCGCTGGTCGGCGGGGGCCTGGCATTATCAAGGCATGTGCGCTACAGGCAAATTGGCGGTGGAGGCGCGTCAGTGATAGACGTCCGCCGCTCACCCGGGAGAGGGACTTCACCGCCCGGAGGTGGACGCGTGCGTACGTTCACGAGACCCGCACGCCCGACACGGTCGACCGGATCCCTTCACACTGTGACCTGCGTCACGCGACAATGGTCGTGGAATCAACGGGGCTTGGCCATCGACGTGAGGGGATGGTAAGTGCCGGGCAATTCGGGCGTTTCATGGAAAACACATGATCACAGCCCTGTTCGCACCTGCCGGGTTTGTCCGTTACGGCGTCAATAAGCGCCGCCATGAAGCGGATTCACAGCTTCCATGGCCAACTGTGGCGCAGCACACGTTTCTTGAAGGGAACCCCGAACCCCTGATAGCGGTTATTCCCATGTCCCACACCGCTCACATACCCAGCCACCGGAAGCCCCGCCGCAGCGCCTCGAAGGTCTCGCTCCGGGCCGGAGTTGCCGGTGGCGTACTCAGCACCATCGCGCTGGCAGGTGCGGCCGCCCCGGCCATCGCCGCTCAGCCGGTCACCGAGACCATCGAGATGCCCACGCTGACGGGCGACCTCGCGACCACCGCGGCCGCTTCCGCCCAGGCCACCAAGGCAGTTGCCGCCGACCTCCAGCTCCAGGCCGCTCAGGACGCCGCCGCGTCCACCGCCGCCAAGGACGCCAAGAAGGCCAAGGACGACGCCGAGGCCAAGGCCGCCGCGGCCAAGGCGAAGGCCGAAGCCGAGGCCAAGGCGAAGGCCGACGCCGCCGAGCGCGCCTCCCGCTCCGCCGAGCGCACCACGCTCAAGTCGACCTCGACGGCCGCGTCCACCGGCACGACCTCGTTCAAGTCGTCCAACGCCACGGGTTCCGCCGCCGCCATCGTGAACTTCGCCCTGGCCCAGGTCGGCAAGGCGTACGTCTCCGGCGCCACCGGTTCCAGCGCGTACGACTGCTCGGGTCTCGTGCAGGCCGCCTACCGCCAGGTCGGCGTCGACCTGCCGCGCGTCTCGCAGGACCAGTCGACGACCGGCACCGAGGTGTCGCTGTCCAACCTCCAGCCGGGCGACATCCTTTACTGGGGTGGCAAGGGCTCCGCGTACCACGTGGCGATCTACGTGGGCGGCGGCAACTTCGTCGGCGCGCAGAACCCGTCCACCGGCGTTGTCGAGCGCAGCCTGGACTGGGACTCCCCCTCGGGCGCCGTCCGCGTTCTCTGAGGCACACAGCGGCCTTCTGAGCCGTACCCGCACCGCCTGCAAGGGCCGTTGCTTCCCCGCTCGGGAGCGACGGCCCTTCGGCATGCCCGGAATGTGTTGAACTCTGCCCGTATCCGGGCAACATCCACCTGTCAGGGGGTGGGCGCATGGGCGACCAGGTACGGGAAACGGAACCTCGGCCATACGAGGTCTACGCCGACGGGCTCGGCATGTTCGCCGCGATCGGGATCGTGTTCATGGTGCTCGGATTGTGGATGCTCACCGGCATCCGCCCCTGGCAGGGCCCCGTCGACTGGTCCAAACTCGCCTTCGGCTGGGGCTTCGCGCTGTTCGTCATCGGCGCCGGCGCGTTCCTGGTCATCGCCTGTGTGTACGGGGCGCTGCGCCCGGTCATCCGCGCGGACCAGGACGGCATACATCTCGCCACCCGCTTCGACGCGCCGTGGTCGCAGGTGCGTGAGATCGAGGTCGGCACGGTGGCCATCTGGGAACTCGGCGACGAAGGCACCGCGGGCGGCTACGAGCACCACCGCGCGGTGTGGGTGACGCTGCACGACGGCCGACGCCACGAGTACGTAGCGCGCCGCCAGGGCAGCGGCCTCTCCCCGGACGAACTCCGCACCGGTCTGTCCCGGTTCGCCGGGGACGTTCCGGTGCGGTGGACGGAGGTGGTGGAGCGGCGGAGCTGACCGCGGGCGCGCGGCGGTCGATGAGTTTCCCGGTGACCCGGGGTCAGAATGCGGTGAGCGCGGTGCGGCGGGCAGAGCGGTCGGTTCGAGCTGGACCGAAAGCCACCCGGAACCGGGCACGACCGACACCCGAGAAGCCCGAGAACCCGACACCCGAGACCCGAGACCCGAGACCCGAGGACTTTAGATGCGCACCCTGATCAGCACCGCGTTCATCTCGCTCGACGGCGTGATGGAGGCCCCCGGCGGTGAGCCGGGCTACCGCAACTCCGGCTGGACCTTCAAGCACGCCGAGTTCCTGCCCGAGGCGTTCGAGATCAAGGGCCGCGAACAGGACGAGGCTACCGCGATGCTCCTCGGCCGCACCAGCTACGAGGCGTTCAGCCCGGTGTGGCCCGGTATGGAGGAGTTCGCCGGCTACAGGGCGATGCCGAAGTACGTCGTCTCGACCACCCTCGCCGAGGACGACCTGGTCTCGGACTGGGGCGACACCACGATCCTGCGCTCCCTCGACGACGTAGCCGCCCTGAAGCAGACCGAGGGCGGCCCGATCGTCATGCACGGCAGCGCCACCCTGAACCACGCCCTCTCGGACGCCGGCCTGATCGACCGTTACCACCTCCTGGTCTTCCCCCTCCTGCTGGGCGCGGGCAAGCGGCTGTTCAGCACGGCGGACAAGGACGCGCAGCGGTTGAAGCTGGTGGAGAGCGAGGCGTACGCGAACGGGGTGCAGAAGAACGTCTTCGACGTGGTGCGCTGACGCGGCGCCGGGGCCGGCTCACTCCCGGGGACGGTGGGGTGGCCGGTCCGCCTTCGTGGGCCGGCGAGGCTTGCGTTCCGGCTCGGCGGCGCCGAAGGTGACGCGCACCGGGTCCCGCCAGCAGTAGCAGATGTAGGAGTAGCCGTCCTGGTCGGTGGGCGGCGCGGCGTGCGCCCGGTGCGGCTGGGGCATCGCCCAGTAGACGGCCAGCAGCGTCAGGAGCCCGAAGCCGACAAGGAGGATCACCCCGCCCCAGAACATCCGCTCCGCTCCGGCGCTCATGCGGCCGTCTCAGCGATCGCGTCGCACGCGCCGCCGGGTTGGCTCATGACGCCCCCCGCCCGCCCCTGACCATGCGGAACCACACGGCTTTCGAGGTCGGCCGGGGCGCGCCGTAGTGCGTCGTGCCCCACGCGTCGGCCAGCTCATCGACCAGCAGCAGCCCGCGCCCGCACTCCCGGAGCGCGGAACCCGTTCCGCTCGGCACCGGCGGCGGCAGCGGGCGGGCCTGGTCGTCGTACACGCGCACCGTCACCTCGCCCTCGCCGAGCACCACCTCGACGTGCACGAGGCGGGCCCCGGTGTGCCGGTGGACGTTCGTCACGAGCTCGCTCGTGCAGAGCCTGGCGGACTCGGCCAGCGGCGCGTGTCCGGCGACCCGGAGCAGCGCGGCCACTATTGCGCGGAGCTCGGCGGCGGCGGTTGGACGGTTCGGGGTGGTCAGCCGGTGTGTTCTGGTGGGGGTGGAATCGGGTGGGGCGGGCGGTGTCAATGCCGTGACTGTCATGGCGTCTCTCCCAACGCGGTCGTAGCTCGCGCCACCCGCCACACGTGGCGATGGCCGCACGGTGCGTACGCCTCAACTGGCATACGGGCGGCTGCACTTCGGACTTGACGGCGTGCGGCGCGGTGCTGCCAGAACCGTAGGGTGCATGCATGCACCGGTGCAAGTGGGCCGCGCACCTGGTGCCATCCGGTGGACCCGTGGCACGGTTACCCGGCACACTCAAGGCAGAGAAGGGGAAGGGACTCATGCCGCCGAGAGACACACCGACCGCACGCCAGGCACGACTGGGCGCCGAGCTGCGGAAGTTGCGGGAGCGAGCCGGCAAGCTGGCTCGGGAAGCGGCCGGTCTGCTGTCGATCGACCAGGCGAAGATCTCCCACATCGAGGCAGGCCGTCTCGGGGTCAGCGAGGAGCGCATTCGGCGCCTGGCCTCCTTCTACCAGTGCGATGACGAGCAGCTGCTCACCGAGCTGTGCAGGATCGCCAACGAGCACCGCGGGCAGTACTGGTGGGACGACTACCGGGGCATGCTTGCACCTGGCTTCCTGGACATTGCGGAGCTCGAACACCACGCGGTGAGCCTGCGTTCTTTGCAGAGCGTCACGCTGCCCGGCATCGGCCAGACCCGGGAGTACGCGTCCGCCCTGTTCTCCGGGGTGACTCCCAAGCTGCCGACGGATGAAGTGGAGGCTCGCGTCGAGCACCGGATCAAACGAGCCGCGATCTTCAACCGGCCCCATCCGCCGCGCTTCGAGGCGATCATCCACGAGGCAGCTCTGCGCATGCGCTTCGGAGGGCGAAAAGTCGCCCGTGACCAGCTTGAACACCTCGTCGAGTTCTCGCACCGGCCGAGTGTGGTGGTCCGTGTCATCCCCTTCACCAGCGAGGACTTCATCGAGGTCACGCAGCCCGTCCTGTATGCCAGCGGCCCTGTCCCACAGCTGGACACCGTGCAGATCGACAGCGCGTTCGGCGGCCGCTTCCTCGACGCGGAGGCCGACCTGAAGAAGTACCGAGCCCTGCTCGACATCGCCGAGCACGCCTCACTCGACCCCGACGAGTCGCGGCACCTCATCCACCACATCGCACGAGAACTGTGAGAACCCAGGGCATGAGCGCAGCACCCAGCAACTGGCAGAAGGCGACCGCATCCGGCGGCGGTGGCGAGAACTGCATCGAACTCCAGGCCGGCAAGGCAGAAGGCACGATCCGCGTCCGCGAAAGCCTGCTGCCGGACACCGAGATCATCACCACCAAGGCCAACCTGGCGGCGTTCATCGAGGGGGTCAAGAATGGCGAGTTCGACCACTTCGTGAAGTAGGAGGGAAGCGTCGCACAACCGTGCCCCCCGCCTGACCTGGGCCGGGGGCACACGCATATGCCAATTTGCATGCATGCACCGGTGCAGCCTTGCCCCGCCCCATCGCCCACGGCTACCTTCACGGCGTACCGCTCCAGGGAACCGTCCTCTCATCGAGGCCGCACCCTAAGCGGCCCAACTCGCCTGCGCTGCTTACTGGTTCGGGCCCCCCTCATCGGGTTGACCCTGCTTCCACCCTCGTCGAAGCGGGGCAAACATGCCGCCAGAACGGGAGGCACCCTCCATGCCAGCACTGAGCCCGCGCCCCGCCAGCACAGCGACAGCCGGGCTGCCCTCCCCTGCCAAGGCGGACGCAACCCCCCACCTCGGGTACTGGTACGAATCCCTGCACTACCCGACCGCTCACGCCCCCGTGCCCACCGCAGCCCAACTCATCATGCTGCCCACCGCGTTCCGCGCCATCCGCACGCTGCGGTGCGAGCTGCGCGCCGCCCACGTCTTCGCGGTCGGCGCGCGCGAATCGCGCCGGGCGGTCGACTGGGCCGACAGCGGTTACGTCGCCGCGATGGCCGTGCTCTGCCAGGGGCGGGGGATCGGATTCACCCTCCCCCTCCACACCGGAGGGATCGCCGAGTGGCACATCCACCCCACGCCGTACTTGCAGCTCACCGCAGCGGGGTGGTGCGACGGGCCCGGCGGCGCGGTCAGGCCTTGGGCGCCACCTTCGACAGCCCGTTGATGATGCGGTCCATCGCGTCCCCGCCCGTCGGGTCCGTCAGGTTGGCCAGCATCTTCAGGGTGAACTTCATCAGGAGCGGGTGGGTGAGGCCACGCTGGGTGGCGATCTTCATGACCTTCGGGTTGCCGATCAGCTTCACGAAGGCGCGGCCCAGCGTGTAGTAGCCGCCGTACGTCTCCTTGAGGATCTTCGGGTAGGCGTGCAGCGCCAGTTCGCGCTGGGCGGGGGTCGCGCGGGCGTGGGCCTGGACGATGACGTCCGCGGCGATCTGCCCCGACTCCATGGCGTACGCGATGCCCTCGCCGTTGAACGGGTTGACCAGGCCGCCCGCGTCACCGACGAGCAGCAGGCCCTTGGTGTAGTGCGGCTGGCGGTTGAAGGCCATGGGAAGCGCGGCACCGCGGATCGGGCCCGTCATGTTCTCCGGGGTGTAGCCCCAGTCCTCCGGCATGGACGCGCACCACGCCTTGAGGATCTCGCGCCAGTCCAACTCGCGGAAGGCGGAAGAGGAGTTGAGGATGCCGAGGCCGACGTTGGACGTGCCGTCGCCCATGCCGAAGATCCAGCCGTAGCCGGGAAGCAGCCGCTCCTGCGGGCCGCGCCTGTCCCACAGTTCGAGCCAGGACTCCAGGTAGTCGTCGTCGTGGCGCGGCGAGGTGAAGTACGTCCGTACGGCCACGCCCATCGGGCGGTCCTCACGGCGGTGCAGGCCCATCGCGAGGGAGAGCCGCGTCGAGTTGCCGTCGGCCGCGACCACGAGCGGGGCGTGGAAGGTGACCGGGGTCTTCTCCTCGCCCAGCTTGGCGTGGACGCCGGTGATGCGGCCGGTGCGCTCGTCGGTGATCGGGGCGCCCACGTTGCAGCGCTCGTACAGGCGCGCTCCGGCCTTCTGCGCCTGGCGGGCGAGCTGCTCGTCGAAGTCGTCGCGCTTGCGGACGAGTCCGTAGTCCGGGTACGAGGCGAGGTCGGGCCAGTCGAGCTGGAGGCGGACACCGCCGCCGATGATCCGCAGGCCCTTGTTGCGCAGCCAGCCGGCCTCTTCGGAGATGTCGATCCCCATCGAGACGAGCTGCTTGGTGGCGCGCGGGGTCAGACCGTCGCCGCACACCTTCTCGCGCGGGAAGGCGGTCTTCTCCAGGAGCAGCACGTCGAGTCCGGCCTTGGCCAGGTAGTACGCGGTCGTCGAACCGGCCGGGCCGGCGCCGACGACGATCACGTCCGCGGTGTGTTCGGAGAGCGGCTCGGTCACAGCGGGATCTCCCGAAGACTCGAATTTGCGTGCCGAGAAGCACAGGACATGTGCAGTCTATGGGTGGCCGTTGATCGACATCGCGAAGGGTTGCCCCCGCCATGAGCTCTGTGTCCCCCGAGTCCCCGGTACCGGAGAAGTCCTTGCCCGGAGTACGGCTGCGCGTGCCCACCGAGGAGGACGCGTACACCTGGCACCGGGTGTTCGACGACCCGGACGTGATGGAGTTCCACGGCGGCCGGGCGGCCGAGGTCTCGGTGTACGAGGAGCTGACCGCCCGCCAGCGCAAGCACGACGCCGAACACGGCTTCTGCCTCTGGACGATGCTCGACGAGGACGCCGAGGTCATCGGGTTCACCGGCGCGCAGCCGTGGCCGCTGGACGACTGGGGCCCGGTCGGCGAGATCGAGATCGGCTGGCGCCTGGCCCGCACCCACTGGGGCCGCGGCTACGCGACGGCCGCGGCCCACGCGACCCTGGCCCGCGTCCGCGCGGCGGGCGTCCCGCGGGTGGTGGCGATGGTCCACCCCGGGAACGCCCGTTCGGTGGCGGTGACGGAACGGCTCGGGATGACCCTGTCCACGACGTACCCGTCGAAGAGGCTCGGGGTGGATGCGCTGTGCTTCGGCTTGGAGCTGAGTTCCTGACGGCGGCCCCGCCCGGCAGGGCTACGCCTTGAAGCCGCGGTGCAGGGCCACGACCCCGCCCGTCAGGTTGCGCCACGCCACCTTCGACCAGCCCGCACCCTGGAGGCGGGCCGCCAGGGCGGCCTGGGCGGGCCACGCGCGGATGGATTCCGCGAGGTAGACGTACGCCTCCGGGTTGGAGGAGACCGCCGTCGCGACGGGCGGCAGCGCGCGCATCAGGTACTCCGTGTACACCGTCCGGAACGGCTTCCACGTCGGCTGCGAGAACTCACAGATCACGACCCGCCCTCCCGGTTTGGTCACCCGGTACATCTCGCGCAGCGCCGCATCCGTGTCCTGCACGTTGCGCAGCCCGAAGGAGATCGTCACCGCGTCGAACGTGTCGTCGCGGAACGGCAGCTTCGTCGCGTCGCCCGCCGTGAACGGCATGTGCGGCTGGCGCGCCTTGCCGACCTTCAGCATCCCGAGCGAGAAGTCGCACGGCACGGTGTACGCCCCGGCCGCCGCGAAGGGCTGCGACGAGGTGGCCGTGCCGGCCGCGAGGTCGAGCACCTTCTGCGCGGGCCGCGCGTCGACCGCCTTCGCGACCTCCTTGCGCCACAGGCGGGCCTGGCCGAGGGAGAGCACGTCGTTGGTGAGGTCGTAGTGTGCCGCGACGTCGTCGAACATCGAGGCGACTTCGTGCGGCTGCTTGTCCAGGGATGCGCGGGTCACGCTTCCCATTCAAGCAGTACGCGCGCCGCCGCCGGGTGGCTGGGCCCCGCGGCGCAGGGTGGCCACGTACCGCCGGGTGCCCGGGCCCTGCCGGCACAGGGCTGCCACGTACATTCGCCTTGCTGTGCCACGGGGGCGCGGACATCACGAGAGCGGGTGCACACGGCATGCGGAGATTCCTGAGAGGACCGGTCGCGGGGGCCGGGGTCCTGGCGGCGCTGGTGTGCGCGGGGTGCTCCTCGACACCGAGTGCGCCGGACTCCCCGGACAAGCCCGCCGGGTCGGCGGCGGACGCAACCCCGGGGCCGCTGACGGACACGTACTCCCCGTACGTCAGCGCCACCACCGCCTCCCCGACCGACGCCGTCGGCTCCCCCGCCGTCTACAACCTGGCCTTCGTGGTCGCCCACGGCTCGACCTGCCGTGCGGTGTGGGACGACGACACCGCGATCGTGGACCAGGACGTCAAGGACCGGGCGGCCGCGCTGAAGAAGTCGGGCGCGGCGGTACGGGTCTCCTTCGGCGGGCAGGCCGGCAAGGAGCTCGCGCTCACCTGCCGCACCCCGGCCCAGCTGGCCGCCGCCTACCGCTCGGCGCTCGACGCGGCCGGCACCGCCGAGGCGGACTTCGACATCGAGGGTCCGGCCCTGACCGACCCCGCCGCCCTCACCCGCCGCACCGAGGCGATAGCCCTGCTCCAGAAGGAACGCGGCCTGAAGGTGACGTTCACGCTCGCAGCGATGCCGACGGGGCTGACGCCCGACGCCGTCGCGCTGCTCAAGTCGGCCAAGCAGCACGGTGTGGCGGTCTCGACCGTCAACGTCATGGCGATGAACTACGGCACGTCATTCGGCGGGGACATGGGCGACTACGCGGTGCGTGCGGCCACCGCCGCGCAGGGCCAGCTCAAGCAGCTCCTCGGCCTCTCGGACAAGGCGGCCTGGCAGGGGCTCGGGATCACGCCGATGATCGGCGTCAACGATGTCAAGGGCGAGACGTTCACGCTGGCCGATGCGGCGAAGGTGCGGACGTTCGCTCGCGACAAGGGGGTCGGGCGGGTGTCGATGTGGGTGTCGTACCGCGATCAGAAGTGTGAGGGCGGGGTCAACTCGTCCGTGGCGCAAGCCAGTTGCAGTGGGGTGAACCAGCCACCGGGCGCCTTCGCGAAGACCCTGTCGCAGAGCTGAGAAGACCCTGGCGCAGAGCTGAACCCCGGCACGCCTCAGAAGGGGCGCGGGGCCGTGCCATTACATGCCGCCGGGCACCAACACCGCCAGGGGCGCGGGGAACTGCGCGGGTGCCCCAGCACGGTCCGCAGACGAAAGCCGGGGTTGCTGGGGCTCCGGAGGGGGCCCCGGAGGGCGCCCCACCCCACCCCTTCCCGAAACCCTCCGGGGGTTATGAAGACGGGCTGAGGTCCAAACCCCTGGGGCTCCGCCCCAGACCCCGTTCGCGCCTTGAAGGCGCTCGTCCTCAAACGTCGGACAGGCTGGGCATGGGCCCGCAGGGGAAGTCGCTCACAGAGCTAAGCCCGCCGGTGCAGCAGCCGTCCGCCGATGACCGTGGCGATGCACGTGCCCGCACCCCGCGCGAGCAGACCCGCCTCGTCCGGCACGGCGAAGACCGCGAACCGGGCCGGGTCACCGCAGGCGAGCGGGGCCCGGAAGGCGTCGGCGGGGCGCTCGGCCCCGGACAGCGGGTCCAGGGTCGCCGGGCCCTCGCCCGCGCCGCCGGGCAGCACCTCAAGTCCCGCCCGGTGCACGGCCGTTCGTACCGCAGGGGTGGAGAGCCGCGCCGCCACCGCCACCACCCCGCGCGCGAGCAGCTTCTGTGTGCAGCGGCGCGCGCTGTTGCCCTTGCGGGGCTCGCTCGGCGCGAGGCGGGCGAGCGCGGCCCCGGTGAGCGGCTCGCCGCCCAGCTCGTCGAGTTCGAAGGGGTCGTCGGGGAAGTAGGTCTGCTCCAGGAGCGCCGTGCCGTGCCGGTTGACGAGCCCCGGCGTCAGCACCCCGGGCCAGCGGCGGACCCGGGCCGCCGGGTGCGCGGCCGCCACCTCCTCGTACGGCCCGAGCATCGCGATCCGGTCGCCGTCGACGAGGACCGCGCCACCCGGGACCGGCGCGCGGTCCCCGGGCAGCAGCAGTTCGGCGGCGTGGATCGTCAACACCTCAGGAACGCCGCATCAGTTGGAGGCGAGGAGCTTGAGCTCCGGGTGGGCGGTGCCGCCCTCGATCGCGGTGGAGGAGATGTGCGACTGGACGCGCGCGTCGACCGGGTCGTTGGCCGGGTCGTCGTGCACGACGAGGTGCTCGTAGGTGGTGGAGCGCTGGGCCGGCACCCGGTCGGCCGTGCGGATCATGTCGATCATCTCGCGGAGGTTGGAGCGGTGCTTGGCTCCGGCCGACGAGACGACGTTCTCCTCCAGCATGATCGAGCCGAGGTCGTCCGCGCCGTAGTGCAGGGTGAGCTGCCCGGCCTCCTTGCCGGTGGTCAGCCAGGAACCCTGGATGTGGGCGACGTTGTCGAGGAAGATCCGCGCGATGGCGATCATGCGCAGGTACTCGAAGACGGTCGCCTGGGTGCGGCCCTTGAGGTGGTTGTTCTCGGGCTGGTAGGTGTACGGGATGAACGCGCGGAAGCCGCCCGTGCGGTCCTGTACGTCGCGGATCATGCGCAGGTGCTCGATGCGCTCGGCGTTGGTCTCGCCGGTGCCCATGAGCATGGTGGACGTCGACTCGACGCCCAGGCCGTGCGCGGTCTCCATGATTTCGAGCCACCGCTCGCCGGACTCCTTGAGCGGGGCGATCGCCTTGCGCGGCCGCTCGGGGAGGATCTCGGCGCCGGCGCCGGCGAAGGAGTCGAGCCCGGCGGCGTGGATGCGGCTGATGGCCTCCTCCACGCTCACCTTGGAGATGCGGGCCATGTGCTCGACCTCGGAGGCGCCGAGGGAGTGGATGACCAGCTGCGGATAGGCCTTCTTGATCGCCGAGAAGTGCTCTTCGTAGTACTCGACGCCGTAGTCCGGGTGGTGCCCGCCCTGGAACATGATCTGGGTGCCGCCGAGTTCGACGGTCTCCGCGCAGCGGCGCAGGATGTCGTCGAGGTCGCGGGTCCAGCCCTTGGCGGTGTCCTTGGGAGCGGCGTAGAACGCGCAGAACTTGCACGCCGTCACGCAGACGTTCGTGTAGTTGATGTTCCGCTCGATGATGTACGTCGCGATGTGCTCGGTGCCGGCGTAGCGGCGCCGGCGCACCGCGTCGGCGGCGGAGCCGAGCGCGTGCAGCGGCGCGGAGCGGTACAGGTCGAGCGCTTCCTCGGGGGTGATCCGCCCACCCTCAGCGGCGCGGTCGAGAACGGACTGGAGATCGGCCTTCTCAGTCACCGGTGGGTGTCCCTTTCTAGGGGGTTACGGGCAGACCGATCCAGCGTACGCCAGCGGGCCTGCCGCCCTGATCGGGGGCGGTGCCCGGCTGTCCGGCGGGACGGCCCGGCTGCTCGGGGGAGGACGCCCCCGTTGTCCGGCGGGCCTGCCCCGGCTGCTCGGGCGGTGACCGACCACCCTGCGCTGCTATCCAGCGGCCGCGCCGAGCAGCAGAGCGCCGAAGGCTCCGGCGATCAGGAACGGGCCGAGCGGGAACGCGGCCTTGCGGCTCGCCCGGCGCAGCACGAGCAGCCCGAGTCCGTAC
Organism: Streptomyces sp. NPDC048361; assembly: GCF_040651795.1. Classification (NCBI taxonomy): domain Bacteria; kingdom Bacillati; phylum Actinomycetota; class Actinomycetes; order Kitasatosporales; family Streptomycetaceae; genus Streptomyces; species Streptomyces sp. NPDC048361. The sequence goes on along the minus strand of NZ_JBEZKW010000014.1, from coordinate 25,924 downwards.
AGCGCGCCCAGGACGAGGCCGAGGAGCGCACCGGCGAACAGGTACGGCCAGCCGTACCAGCCGAGCGTCACGCCGAGCCCGAGCGCGAGCTTCACATCGCCGAAGCCGAGACCGGCCGGGTTGATGAGGAACAGCACGCCGTATCCCGCGCCGAGCGCGAGCCCGCCGAGGAGCGCGGTGGTCCACGACCCCGCGTGCCCGGGGACGAGCGCGGCGAGCCCGAGCAGCACGGCGGCGGCCCCGGCCAGCGGAAGAGTGAGGACGTCGGGCAGCCGCCGCACGGCGAGATCGACGAGAGCGAGCAGCACTGCGAGCGGGGCGAGCAGCAGCCAGACCGCCAGTTCGGGGCGGGGGCCGGTGGTTACGGCCAGTGCGGCGCAGACAAGCGCGGTGACCGGGGCGGCGGCCACCGAGCGCCCGTACTGGCCCTTCCCGTCACACTCCCGGCACCGGGCAGGACCCAGCCACCCTCCCCGCGCCCCCGCGAGGGGATGCCCGGCCGGACAACTGCCGCGCCAGGGCCGGCCGGGCTCGACGCAGAGCCGGTACCGGGGGCGCGACAGCAGCAGCCCCGCCCCCGCGCCCCACCCCGCCGCCACGACGATCAGCATTGCGTTCACGGAACCAGGGTGCCCGCCGGACCGCCCGCGCCGCTGCGAAACGGGTGTTACGGAGGCGTGCGGCGCCCCGGGCCGGTGGGTGAACCGGTCGACTGCTCCAGCCGACCGGCACCGCTGCTGCGTGCGACCTCAGCCGTCCCCGAGGAACGCGTACGCGAAGGCCAACCGGCGGTCCAGCCGGTCCCGTGGGCGGCGCGCCCGTCACGTCTGTCGGTTCTTCCGAACGCCACGTTTCCCCCTCGTTCGCTCCCGTTGCCCATGATGCCTACTGCTTCGCGAGCGTTCCCGTCGGCCGGCCCGCTGCCGCCTCCTGAGACACGAAGCGGAGTGTGCCGTCCGGCTGGAGGGTGTACGTCATCGTCGCGGTGGCGCCCGTGCAGCCGAAGGTCGACTGCTGTGACGGGTCGGTGCGTTCGGTGATGCGCAGGACCTGCGCGGTGGCCGAGTCCAGGACGCCGATGCCGTGGCACTGCAGCGGGCCGACCGTCGTGGTGGTGCGCACCACGTCCGTGCCCTTCGCACCCTTGGTGATCACCGCGGTGTACTCGTACCCCGAGGTGCCGTTGTCCTGCGTGAGGACGCCCCTCCATGTTCCGATGAACTCGCTTGATACCTGCGTCAGTTGGCCGCCCGGGGTCGGAGACGCCGGGAACGATCCCGCCGGGTTCGGGGCGGGCGAGCCGGTCGTCACGGGGGCGGAACTGGCCGGTTTCGCACCGGAGTTGTCCGTCCTGCCGCCTCCCGGCAGCAGGTCGTAGAGGAACGCGGCGCCGATGGTGACGGTGGCCAGGGCGCCGGCCACGGCGAGGGCGACCGTGCAGCTCACCCTGCGGCCGCGGCCGCGTTCGCCCGGCTCGGCGACGGTCGCGACGGACAGGGCCACGCGCGGACCCCGCTCGGCGGGGCGCGAGGGGTCGAAGGACAGCGGAGGATCAGAGGGCTGCGGAGGATCGGAGGGCTGCGGGGGCTCGGAGGGCTGCGGGGGCTCGGAGGGCTGCGAGGGTGTGCGAGGGCCGGGGAACACGCCCGGTCCGGCGTGACCGTACGAGACTGGTTCGGCCCGATCCTCGCAGCGCTCCGGCTCCCTGTCGCCGACAGGGCCCGGCCCCACATGGCCATACGAGGCGTCCGGCGGGCCGAAGATGCCGGCTCCGCCGCCGATCGCCGGGTTGCTGAACGGGATCGGGCCCGAGCCCGCGACCGCGTCCTTCGGCTCCAGGTCGAGCAGTCGCACCGCCGACCGGCTGACCTCCTCGACGAGCGGGCCCGGCAGCCAGCCCCCGCGCACCAGCTCCGCCGCACCGGCCGGGGCGAGCCGGGCCGCGAGGGCGGTCGGGGCCGGGCGGTCGGCGGGGTTCTTGGCCAGGCAGGCCGCGACCGCCTCGCGCACCTCACCCGTGAGGGCCGCGCCCAGCTCGGGCGGCTCGTGCACGACCTTGTAGAGGAGCGCGGCCGAGGAGTCACCAGGGAAGGGCGGCTCGCCGGTCGCCGCGTAGGCGAGGACCGCGCCGAGCGAGAAGAGGTCGGCGGCGCCGGTCACACCCCGGCCGAGGATCTGCTCGGGCGCCATGTAGCCGGGCGAGCCGATGGAGACGCCGGTCGCGGTGAGCGAGGCGGTGCCGTCGGTGGCCCGTGCGATGCCGAAGTCGATGAGGCGGGGGCCGTCGAGGGTGAGCAGCACGTTGGACGGCTTCACATCGCGGTGGACGAGGCCGAGCGCGTGGACGGCGGCCAGCGCTTCGGCGAGCCCGGCGCCGAGCGCGCGTACCGAACGCTCGGGCAGCGGGCCCCGGTCCATGACGGCCTGGGTCAGCGAGGGCCCGGCGACATACCCCGTCGCCACCCACGGCACCGGCGCCTCCGGGTCGGCGTCGAGCACCGGGGCGGTCCACTGGCCGCCCACCCGGCGGGCCGCCTCGACCTCGTGCCGGAACCTCGCCCTGAACTGTTCGTCGAGCGCGAAGTGGGGGTGCACCACCTTGACCGCGACGGTGCGGCCGCCCACGCTGCGGCCCAGATACACGCGGCCCATGCCGCCCGCGCCGAGCCTGCCGAGCAGCCGGTAGGAGCCGATCGTGTGCGGTTCGCCCGCTTCCAGCGGCTGCAACGACTGCATCGCGGCGCTCCCCCACTGCTCACCCGTTCAAGCCGGTCGCACAGCAGCGTAGAGGGGTACGTGCGCGGGATCACCCCCGGCCGAGAGGGATCCGGGGGGCCATGGAAGAACCGAAGGGCGCGTCCCGCACTCTTGACTGGCGTAGTTCATGCCCAATCACCCACAATGCCCAGTCGCCCACCCCGCACCCCTTGATCTCGAATGCACGGAGCCCCCGAATGAACCGTCGTCGTCCCGCCGCTCTGATAGGGACCGCCGTCATCGGCTCGATCGTGCTGGTCACCGGCTGTTCGGACGAGGGCAAGCCGGTCAGTTTCGACTCGGGTCCGAGCGGCCCCTCCGCCCAGGCCTCGGTGCAGGGCTCCGGCCAGGGCGGACAGAAGAACGGTGACGCTCCCGCGAAGAACGGCGCCGCGGCGCAGACGCTGCTGCCGACCGGACCCAAGGCCGAGTTCACCACGCAGAGCTCGCTCGGCGACGGCACCAAGATCGGCGTGACGACGCTCAAGGGCGCGAAGTCCGGGTTCACGGGCAAGGTGTGGGTGTGGGCGCCCAAGCAGTACTTCGACCCCAAGTACCGCGACAGCGGCTTCCCGGTACTCATCGCGCTGCCGGGCGGAAACGGTTACCCCAAGAACTACTGGATGGGCACCGACCTGAAGTTGCAGAGCAGCATCAGCGCGTGGTCCAAGACCGGCAAGAGCCTGCCGTTCATCGTGGTCATGCCCGTCCTCAACCCGGACGCCAAGCACTACTACGACGGCAGTGACATCCCGGGGCAGCCGAAGATGGGCACCTGGATGACCGAGGACGTGCCGAACCTGGTGCGCGCCAACTTCCGCACCTTCAGGTCCCGCGACGGCTGGGCCTTCATGGGCTCGTCATCGGGCGGTTTCGTCGGCCTGAAGTCGGTGCTCAAGCGGCCCGACCTGTTCAAGGCCGCCATCGCCTCCGGCCCGGACATCGTGCCGGACTCACCACTGTGGGCCGGTCACGACGCGGAGAAGCAGGCGAACAACCCGGAGAAGCTCGCGCAGGACCTCATCGACCGGAAGGGCCCCGAGGTCGCCCTCGCCTTCCAGGTGGGCACCAAGGAGTCCACGGTGGTGCCGAAGGTCAAGCGGTTCATCGAGACGTACGGCAAGGGGCCGGTGAAGACTCGCCTCCAGATGATCGAGGGCGGCACCCACAACGCCCACACCTACGTGAAGGGGATGGGCGAGGGGACCATGGAGTGGATCAGCAAGCAGATGCTCGCCCCGGTCCCGTCGTCCTGACCGCGTGGCCGGCCGCGCTGTTACGGAGCGAGTAGTTCCACGGCCACGTCCGCGGCGAAGCCCGTCGTCGGGCCGGTGCGCCGCGCGAACTCCCGTACGCCTTCGAGCTGTTCGGCGCCGAAGCGGAAGTCGAGCGTCGTGAAGTAGCGCTCCAGGAGATCGGCGTCGAAAACCTCCCAGCGGGCCGCCTGCTCGGCCACCTTGGTGACCTCCTCCAGGGAGAGGTCACGCGAGGCGAGGAACGCCTCGTGCACCTGCTGGACGAGGGCGGGCTCGCGGGCCAGGTAGTCCTTGCGCGCCGCCCACACCGCGAAGACGAACGGCAGCCCCGTCCACTCCTTCCACATCGCGCCCAGGTCGTGGACCTGGAGCCCGAGCCGGGGTGCGTCGTGCAGCGAGGCCCGCAGGGCCGCGTCCCCGATGAGCACGGCGGCGTCCGCCTCGCGCATCATCAGACCGAGGTCGGGCGGGCACGTGTAGTAGTCGGGGGTGACCTTGTACCGCTCGGCGAGCAGGAGCTGCGCCAGGCGTACGGAGGTCCGGGAGGTGGAGCCGAGCGCTACGCGCGCCCGGTCCAGGTCTTCCAGCGGACGCTGCGAGACGATCACGCAGGACATGACCGGCCCGTCGCAGCCGACCGCGATGTCCGGGAAGGCGACCAGGTCGTCGGCGTTGCGCAGGAACTCGACGAGGGTGATCGGGGCGATGTCGAGATCGCCGTTGACCAGCTGCTCGCTGAGCTTCTCGGGGCTGTCCTTGGTCAGCTCCAGGTCGAGCAGGGTTCCGGTCCGCGCCAGGCCCCAGTACAGGGGCAGGCAGTTGAGGAACTGGATGTGGCCGACGCGCGGCCGGCCGCCGTGGTGCTGGGGGCTGGTTGAATTGTCCACATGCCGAGGCTAGACCCGTCCCACTCCGTGGACGGCGCCGGGCCTCCCGGGCGTGGCCCGGGCCCAGCTCAGAGGGGGCACAAACGTACGATCCAAGTGATCTTTCCCTCTACCGCGGCACGGGAGCTGCGTGCTACGCTCAGCGCAAGTTGCAGTTTGGTTTCCCTTGCAGTACAGAGCCTGCGGAGCATGTAACCCGCAGGCTTTTGTAGTTTTCAGACTTGTTTGCAGGTTCTGGAGCAGGGCAACCCTTTGGCCCAAGGAGGGCTTATGGCTACCGGAACCGTGAAGTGGTTCAACGCTGAAAAGGGCTTCGGCTTCATCGCCCAGGACGGCGGCGGCCCGGATGTCTTCGTCCACTACTCCGCGATCAACGCGTCTGGTTTCCGCTCCCTGGAGGAGAACCAGGTCGTGAACTTCGACGTCACTCAGGGCCCGAAGGGCCCGCAGGCGGAGAACGTCACCCCGGCCTAACTTCTCCGGGTTGGCGGATCGCTGACTTAGCAGTACCCAAGGAGCCCCGTCCGTCTGGACCGGGGCTCCTGCCTTTTACGCGGTGGCGGGGGTGGGGTGCCTTCGGGTGCGGGTGCCTTCGGGTGCGGGGTGCCTTCGGGTGCGGGGTGCCTTCGGGTGCGGGGTGCCTTCGGGTGCGGGGTGCCCGCGCAGTTCCCCGCGCCCCTAACCCCGCTCACGTCTGCGGACCGCGCCCCTAACCCCGCTCACGTCTGCGGACCGTGCCCCTCACCCCGCTCACGTCTGCGGACCGTGCCCCTCACCCCGCTCACGTCTGCGGACCGTGCCCCTCACCCCGCTTACGTCTGCGGACCGTGCCCGCTTCCCGCGCAGTTCCCCGCGCCCCTGAAAGACTCGGTGCGGGGCGCCCTGCCGAGGCGCGCGGAACTGCGCGAGGGGGCCGGGGTGTGTCCCGGGTTACTCGTACAGTGCGGCTATCTCCGACGCGTAGCGCTCCAGCACCACCGCCCGCCGGACCTTGAGCGTTGGCGTCAGCTCGCCCCCCTCGACCGTGAAGTCCCGTGGCAGCACCGCGAAGGCCCGGATGCGGGCGGGCCGGGACACCTGCTCGTTGGCCTCGGCCACCGCAAGCCCCACCAGCTCGTGCACCTCCGCCGCATCGCGCCCCGCCGCGGCCTCCGACTCCACCGTGATCAGCGCGACCGGGTACGGGCGCCGGTCGCCCGCCATCACCGCGTGCGAGACGAACCGGGACCGTTCGATGGCGAGCTCGACGTGCGAGGGGGTCAGGTTCTTGCCGGCGGACGTGATGATCAGGTCCTTCTTGCGGCCGGTGATCGTCAGATAGCCGTCCGCGTCGACCGCGCCGAGGTCGCCCGTGTGCAGCCACCCTTCCGCGTCGAGCGCGTCCGCCGTGCCCTCGGCGTTCGCGTGGTAGCCCGGGAAGACCATCGGGCCCCGGGCGAGCACCTCCTCGTCGTCCGCGATCCTCACCTCGCAGCCAAGGACCGGCCGCCCCACCGTGCCGTAGCGCACCGCCCCGGGGTGGTTGAGCGAGATCACCCCGGCCGACTCGGTCATCCCGTACCCCTCGAAGACCTGGATCCCGCAGGCCCGCAGGAAGTCCAGGACCGCCGGGTCGATCGGGGCGCCGCCCGTCAAGGCCCACCGCAGGCGCCCGCCGAAAGCGGCTCTGACCAGGCTGAACAGCGAGGCGTCCGCGGCCTCGTACGCGGCGCGGCGCTCGGGCGGAAGCGACCCGTCCGCCGCGAGGACGCCGACCGCGACCGCCGCGTCGAACCGCTCGGCCCCGCCCTCCTCCGCCTCGGCGAGCGAGCGCACCACCGAGTAGACCTTCTCGAACAGGCGCGGTACGGACGGCAGGTGGGTCGGCTGCGCCTCGGCCAGCTCGCCGACGACGTCCTCGATCCGGCCGCCGAAGTAGCAGAGCTCACCGCCGTACAGCAGCGTCGAGAACTGGATCAGCTGGGCGAGGAGGTGTGCGAGGGGGAGGTAGAGGTAGGTGCGGTCGCCCGGGCCGCCCTGGACGAGGTGCAGCGTGGCGTCCTGGACGGCGCCGAGGTTCGCGTGGGTGAGCCGGCAGCCCTTGGGCAGCCCGGTGGTGCCGGAGGTGTAGACGAGCTCGGCGTCGTCCTCGGGGCGTACGGCGCCGGCCCGGGCGAGCAGGGCGTCGAGTGCGCCGCCGCCCCCGCCCGCGCCCGCCGCCCCGGCCGGTCCGCCGGGGCCCGTCATTAGCAGGACGTGGGCCAGCGCGGGCAGTTTGGCGCGCAGCGCCTCCACGCGGGCCGCCTCCGCGGGCCCCTCGCAGAAGACCGCCTTGGCGGCGGAGTCGGACAGCACCCACGTCGTCTCCTCGTCGCCCGCCGTCGGATACACCGGCACCACGACGGCGCCCACCGCGAGGCAGGCGAAGTGCGCGTACGTCCACTCGGGCCGGGTCTCGGCGAGGATCGCCACCCGGTCGCCGGCCCGGATGCCGAGCGCGAGCAGCCCGCACGCGGTGCGGCGTACGGTGTCGCGCAGCCCGGCGTAGCCGACGACGGTCCAGGCCCCGTCCGCGGCGCGAAAGCGGAGCGCGGGCCGGTCCGGGTGGCGCTCCGCCGCCCACTCGGTGAACACGGCGAGCGTGGGGGGACGGCTGGACGGCTCCTGGTGCCCGGTGCGCTCACGGTGCTCACTCTGTGGGGTCATGACCCGACGGTAAGTACGTCACCGGCCGAGCGGGATGACGGGAAACGTCACCCCGGCTGACCTCAACGCTCAACCCGGCTACCGTCGTTGACCATGGCGACGCCGACGATCACCGTGCACCACGTACGGGCCGTCCTGCGCGGCGCCGAACGGCACGGCATCGACACCGTGCCGCTGCTCCAGGCGGCCGGTATTCCTCCGCTGCTGCTCGGGGACGACCGGGCGCGGGTCACCCCGGCGCAGTTCGCCCACCTCTTCCGCGCGCTGTACCGGGCGACGGGCGACGAGTTCCTCGGGCTGGGCGGAGCGCCGAGCCGTCCCGGCACCTTCGCGATGATGTGTTACGCCGTGCTCGGCTGCCGCGACCTCGGCGGGGCCGTGCACCGGGGCACCGCCTTCTACGGCCTGTTCGCGCACGGCCCGGACCTCGCCCTCGAAGTGGTGGGCGGGGAGGCCGTGTTCACGGTGCGGGGCGATCTCGCGGGCCAGGACGAGGACCGGTTCCTGACCGAGTGCCTCGTGATCATCTGGCACCGGCTGTGCAGTTGGCTGGTGGGCCGCCGCATCCCGCTGGCCCGGGCCGCCTTCGGCTATCCGCCGCCCCGGCACCGGGACGAGTACGAGTCGCTCTTCGGCTGCCCGGTCCGGTTCGGCGGCGCCCGCACCGAGGCGGTGTTCGACGCGCGCTGGCTGACCGCGCCACTCGTACGGGACGAGGCGGCCCTGGGCGGGATGCTGCGCCGCTCGCCCTTCGAACTCCTCAGCCGGCACACGTACGGCACGACGGTGGGCGAGCAGGTGGGGCGGGCGCTCGCGGGCGCCCTGCGCGCCTCGCCCCGGCTGCCCACGCTGGAGGAGACGGCGGCCCGGCTCGCCATGTCACCGGCGACCCTGCGCCGCCGCCTGGCGCGCGAGGGCACGTCGTTCCAGCAGCTCAAGGACGCGGTGCGGCGGGACACCGCGATCGCGGGGCTCGCCGAGGGCCGCGAGCCGATCGCGGAGATCGCGGCGCGCCTCGGCTTCTCGGAGGACACCAGCTTCCACCGCGCCTTCCGCCGCTGGACGGGGACGACACCGGGTGCGTACCGCCTGGAGCACTGAGCCGCACCGGCCGCGGGCGCAGGCCCGCCATGGGGCCGACCCGGCGCCCGCGAGGTCGGCCCGGCGCCCGCGAGGGTCCGCCCCGGTCGATGCGGTCATCCAGCTCGATGAGGTCACCCCCGCTCGGGGAGGTCACCCCCGCTCGGGGAGGTAAACCCCGGTCAGTGAAGGTGAGCGGTACGGTCAGCTCCGTACCTACCGGTCAGTCACTACCTTCTCCTCAACTGCCCAGCCCCACCGGACCGTTGGGAGAGCCGCATGCACGTCCGTACCCGAGTCGCCGGCGCCGTCGCCGCCGCACTCCTCCTCTCGGCAGCCACCCCCACCGCATTCGCCGACGATGTCGCGTCCCCCGCACCGGGTGACATCGTCACCCAGTCCCCCACCGCCTTCCACCCGCTCCCCGGCCAGTGGACCAACACCCTCGCCTGGCACGTCACCTACCGTTCCACCAACGCCAAGGGCGGCCCGAACGTCGTCTCCGGGACCGTCATCGTGCCCAATGACGGGCGCACCGGCCCGCGCCCCCTCGTGACGTACGCCGTCGGCACGGTCGGGCTCGCCGACTCGTGCGCGCCGAGCGCCAACTTCCCGTACGGGACGGCCGTCGAGGCCACCCTCATCAACCAGGTGGTGCAGAAGGGCTGGGCCGTCGCGGTCACCGACTACGAGGGGCTCGGCACGCCCGGCGACCACACCTACACGGTCGGCCGCGCCGAGGGCACCGCCGTCCTGGACGCGGCCCGCGCCGCCGAGCGCCTCGGCATCCCCGGCGTCGACGCCGGCTCCCCCGTCGGGATCATGGGGTACTCGCAGGGCGGCCAGGCGAGCAGCTGGGCGGCCGAGCTGCACGACTCCTACGCGCCCGACCTCAAGGTGAAGGGGACCGCCACGGGCGGCGTGCCCGCCGACCTGCTGAAGGTGGCCGCCTCCAACGACGGCGGCCTCGGGTCCGGCCTCATCTTCATGGCGGCGGCCGGCCAGGACGCGGCCTTCCCCGAGCTGAAGCTCGACGCGTATCTGAACCCGGCGGGCAAGTCGCTGGTCGACTACTTCAAGAACAACTGCGTGGCCGTCGACACCACGGTGGGTTCGTTCAAGCACGTGACGGATCTGACCGTGCGGAACCCGCTCCAACAGCCCGACTGGCAGGCCAGGTTGGCGGAGTCGAAGCTCGGCACGCACCGCCCGGACGCCCCGGTGTACCTCTACCACGGCACGATCGACGAGCTGATCCCGTACGCGGTCGGACAGCAGCTCCGCACCGACTGGTGCGCCCGGGGTACGGACGTGGAGTGGCACGCGCTGCCACTGCTCGGCCACATCGGCGGCGTGACGGCGGGCGGCGTCCCCGCCGCGAACTGGCTCGCGGACCGCTTCGCAAGCAAGCCCACACACTCCAACTGCTAGCAGCCCCAAGGCAATTGACGTCTCGCCCGCCCCGGCGACCCCGGCGCGGGCGCGGCGCGCATGCCTCAGCCCCGTGTGCGCTGCGCCTGACCCGGCGACTCCGGCGCGGGCGCGGCGCGCATGCCGTGCGCCCTCCCTTGGACCACGCCATCATCCAAGGCCGCACGCCGCGGGACTTCTTCATCTCCCGTGTGGTGCGCCTGTATCCGGCGTTCTGGGTCTGCGTCATCACGACCTCCGTCGTGCTGTGGTCCGCAGGCGACCGGACGATCACGCTCTCCCGCGTACTGACCAACCTCACGATGGTCCACGAGCCGCTGGGCGTGGGCCATGTGGATCCCGCGTACTGGTCGCTTCGCCCCGTTCTTCGTCGGCGGCATCGTGCTCTACCTCCCGATGGCGGGGCTCGTCGCGACCCTCCTCGCGGCCGCCTGGGCGGTGCACCGCTTCGTGGAACTCCCCCTCGGCCGCCGCCTCAAGAACTGGCTCAGCGGCGACCTGGGCGCCCTGCGCCGCGCCCCGGTCGCGGCGCGCGAGGACGTCATACCGCCACCGCGCTGAGCGACCCGCGCCGGCTCACATCCGGGCGGGCTCAGGCCGCGACGGGCGCGGAGACGCGGACCGCCTGGGCCGGCAGCTGGACGCCGCAGGCGATCCGTACGCCGGGCGGCAGTTCGTTGTACGGGCCCACCTGCGCGGTGTCGCCGACGACGGCCTCCCGCACGACGCATCCGCCGCCGACCGACGCCTGCCGGCCCACCACCGAGCGGTGGACCAGGGCGTCCGGCCCGATCCGGGCCCCCGGCAGCACGACGCTCGCCTCGACGACCGCGCCGCGCTCGACGACGGCCCCCTCGCAGACCACCGTGCCCCCGCTCAACCGCGCCTGCTCATCCACCTGGGCGCCGGGCAGCACGATGGCCTCGCCCACGGCACCGGGCAGCGCCGGCGAGTCGATGAGGCCCCGTACGAGATCCGCCGAGCCCTTCACGAAGGCGGCGGGCGTGCCCAGGTCGAGCCAGTAGCTCTCGTCCACGACGCCGCGCAGGAAACCGCCCGAGCGCAGCAGCCCGGGGAAGGTCTCGCGTTCGACGGAGACCTCGCGGCCCGCGGGGATCGCGTCGATGACCGAGCGCGTGAAGACGTAGCAGCCCGCGTTGATCTGGTCGGTGATGATCTCCTCGGGCGTCTCGGGCTTCTCCAGGAACGCCTCGACCCGGCCGTGCGCGTCGGTGGGCACCAGGCCGAAGGCCCGCGGGTCGGGCACCCGCGTCAGATGCAGGCTCACCTCGGCGCCGGACGCCCGGTGGCCCTCGCGCAGGGCGGCGATGTCGAGGCCGGACAGGATGTCGCCGTTGAAGACGAGGACCGGCTCACCGGGGCCCGACCGCAGATGGCGGGCGGCGTTGCGGATGGCGCCGCCGGTACCGAGCGGCTCGGCCTCGGTGACGTAGACGAGTTCGAGGCCGAGCTGCGCGCCGTCGCCGTACTCCTGCTCGAAGAGCTCGGCGAGGTACGACGTGGCGAGCACGACCCGGGTGACACCGGCGGCCGCGGCGCGGGCCAGCTGGTGCGTGAGGAAGGGCACACCGGCCACCCGCAGCAGGGGCTTGGGGGTGAACGTGGTCAGCGGGCGGAGCCTGGTGCCCTTGCCGCCGACGAGAAGGATGGCCTCGCTCATCGCGTTTCTGCCTTTGATCGGGAGGTGTCGACCCGCGGCCCCCCGGGCCCGGTGACGGTGGAGCTGTGTGCGGGGGCGCTAACGCGTGGCATCGCCGGGTCCCGCGTAGCCGGAGCCGAAGCACTTCTTGATCGCCTGCTCGGTCTTGGGCCGGCCGGCGAAGTGCAGTCGTGACGTGGCGTCAGTGGGCTGGGCGTACGGGTTGTCGTCGAAGTAGATCGACCACCAGTAGACGCCCTTCATCTTGCGCTGCTGCACGACCTGACAGACCGCGGTGTACCAGTTCGCCTGCACCTCGTTGTTGAGGGGCCGCGTCACGTAGAAGTCGCCCGGGGCGTGATACGCGCCGGTCATGGCGGCGATACCGGCCTCGGACAGCACGATCTTGGGCAGCGCGCCCTTCGTCTTCTTGTCGAGCCATCCGTCCCAGCCCTTCACGAGGTCCTTCACCGGCGCGTTGTCGGGCACCTTCACCGGGAAGTACGCGTCCACGCCGAGCTGCTCCACAGGCATGGTGATGCGGCCCGCCACGTAGTTGTCGTAGTTCGCGTCATAGCTGATCTCCCCCGAGTACCGCTTCTCCGCCGCGGCGGCCACCTGCTTCCAATGCGGGTCGCCCTCAAGGGTGTTGAGCTCGGTGGCGAGGGTGAACGTGGCCACCTTGTTCTTCTGCGCCACGTCGAGGAAGGGGGCGAGGAACTTGGTGTACGAGGCGAACCAGGCGTCGCGGCTCGACGGCTTGATGGTGCCGCGCCAGTTGGGCATGCCGCCGAGCGAGGTCTCGTCCATCAGCGGGCGCAGCGTGACCCGCAGTCCGGCGTCCTGGAAGGCGCGGACCACGGTGGTGAGCCGCGCGGGGCTCGGGGTGTGCTGCCCCGCGAACGTCTTCGTCGAGGTGGGGGTGCCGGTGTAGAAGGGGAAGGTCACCGACACCGAGTTCGCCCCGAGGCCCACCAGGTACTTGGCCTGAAGCTTGGCCTTGTCGGTGAGGTAGGAGGCGGACTGCTTGGTGTTGTCCTCCCAGTAGATCTGCACGCCCCACTGCGGCATTCCCGGCTTCCACGCCTTGGCCACATGGTCGGGTGCGTCGGCGGCCGGCCCTTGGACGGCGGCCGGCGGCGCGGGGGCGGTCGCGGTGTCCGCCTTCGCCGCCTTCACGGTCGTCTTCGCGGTCGTCTCGTCGCCGATGACCACATGCGGCACGACGGATCCGGCGTTCCAGCGCAGGGGCTGGTTGCCAAGGAGGAGCGGCACCGCGATCACGCCGGTGAGGACGGTGACGGGGAAGACCGCGAGGAGGGGGACGCGGGAGCGGGATCGTTTCATGGGAGCAGTTCCTGGCAGTTCCTGGGAGACGTTAGGCGGGCTTGGCGATCACGACGAACTTGTTCTCCTCGCGCCGCACGAACTTGATGAATCCGCGGAATCCGCCCAGGCCTTCCAGGACCGAGAACACGGGTATGAGCCCGACCACGACGATGGGTTCCCACCACTTGCGCCGGCCGCTCAGGGACACCAGGGCGTTGAGCCGCAGCCCTTCCCAGTACGTCCAGATGACGTACGCGAAGTTCAGCGACCACAGCACCACCACCGACTGCGTCACCGGCGAGGTGTTCATGTTGCCGGTGAACCAGGCGATCAGGAGGACGGCGCCGATGTGCTGGAGCGGCCCGAGGATCCAGGTGGTGACACAGACCGCGAGGAACCAGCGGTAGCGCAGCGGGATGGTGCGGTTGAAGCAGAGCGCGACCAGGCCCCAGGCCCAGCGTTCGCGCTGCTTGATGAAGTCACGGGCGGTGGCCGGGGACGCGCCGTAGCAGCGGCCGTTGAACCAGTCGCTGCGGCCGGGGTAGCGGCGGCAGAAATTCAGGGCGAGCTGGGCGTCCTCCACGATGGCCTTGGGTCCGAAGTCCCAGCCGATCGTGGCCTCGATGGAGGCCCGCAGCAGAAGCAGCTCGCCGTGCACACCGGCGACCGGGGTGCCCGTGCCGGTGAGCGCGCGGAACCGTGCGATGTCGTCGGCGGGGCGCACCGCGTCGGCGAGCCAGGTGAAGAGGTTGACGGCGTTCTCACGCGGATAGGTGAGGATGCCTTGCGCCATGTGCTTGGCGTCGTCGGGGTGGGCCCGGCGCTGGCGGTTGATGAACTGGGCGACGGCGGCGGCGGTGTCGGGCCCCACCGCGGTGTCGTCGTCCATGTGCAGCACCCACACGTCGTCGAGGGCTTCGCCCTCGGAGATCCGCAGTTCGTGCGAGTAGTGGTTGGCGCGGGCCTTGAACCGGGTGCCGTTGGCGGTGACGTACGCCTTCGGCACGGTCACCACCCGGATCAGCTCGCTGCGTTCCTCCAGGTCCTGGATGCGGTCGCCCGCCTCGCAGCCCTCCTCGGTGAGCACGTCCACCCTCATCTGCGGGAAGTAGCGCGGCAGATGGTCGACGTAGGACAGGACGGAACGTTCCAGCGCGGGGTAGGTGTCGTGCCGTCCGATGGTGGGCACGAGGACGATCAGGACGTCGTCCTCCGCCGGGGCAGGCGGCACCATCTCGTCGGACCGCCTGACCCGGCGGCGGATCAGCAGCCCGCCCTGGAGGCCCACCATCACGCCGACCACCGGCAGCGACCAGACGATGGTGAGGACCCAGCCCATGGGGGTGTCGTTCGGCAGGTAGGACCACAGGCCGAACGCGAGCAGCACCACGAAGGGAAGCAGGAAGGGCATGAGGCCCGGCTTCCAGGCGGCGTGCCGCTCCGCCATGTCGGCGGTCGGGGGCGGGGCTATGTGCTCCACGTCATGGGCGGGGGCAGTCATGAACGTTTCTCCGGGTCGGTCGGCAAGGGACGGTGGCGCGGGTCAGTTGCCGGGCGTCGGCGGCTGCTGGCCGGGCTGGCCGGGATGGGGCGTGCCCGGCTGCTGCGGATAGCCGTAGGAGTACGGCGACGGCTGGCCCTGCGGCGCCTGATAGGGCTGCTGGGCCTGGGCCGGCGGCGCCTGGTACGGCTGCTGAACCTGCGCGGGCGGCGCCTGATACGGCTGCTGGGCCTGGGCGGGTGGAGCCTGATAGGGCTGCTGTCCATACCCGGGCTGGCCCTGCTGCGGGAAGCCCTGCTGCTGGTGTGGGGCCGGAGCGCCCTGCTGGGCCCAGGGGTTGGCGGGCGGCGTCCACGGCTCGTACACGACGGCGTCCCGGACGAGCAGCAGGACCAGGGCGACGGCGACGAGGAAGCCGAGCGCGAAGGTCACCAGCTTCAACTGGCCCTCGGTGGTGTGCGTGAACCACTCGTGCTGACGGTCGTCGAAGAGCGCCCCGGTGAGGCTGCGCAGCCGGTTGTACCCCTCGATGAGGGCGGCGCCGCACGCAAGGCCGCGGGCCCAGATGCTGCCGCGCAGGATGAACAGGCCGGCCGCCGCGTACACCACGGCCAGGTTCAGGTTGGCGGTGTCGGCCTGGCCCGAGCCGTCGCCTATGCCGAAGTAGACGATGCCCTTGGCGAAGTCGGCGAAGCCCACCTGCCAGAAGCAGTTGTAGAGGCTCCAGGCGAGCAGGACGACCGCCCAGGCGAGGGCGGTGAACGCGGCCGCGCGGTGGATGCGCGGTACCGCGGAGAGTGCTGCTCGGCCGGATGCCGATGCGATGGAGCCAGAGATTGCTCTCACCTCGTCTGAATCGAGTGGAACGTCAGGATGGGGTCGCCCTGTCGGGGACACCGTGTTGCGGTGTCGGGGCCCGGTGTGGCGCCGGCCCCGGGTCGTGCGGGAAGGGGCGCCGGCGCACCCGGGCCCGGAACCTCGGCCTCAGCGGGCCGCGGGCTGACCCGCGGTCACCGTTGCCGGAGCGCGAGCCAGCGCTGCCCGTCGCCTGCGGGGCCGGCGGTGAGCGTGCGCGGGGAGTCGTAGGTGGCCTTCACGTCGGCCGGGGTGTTGAGCCCCTGGGGGGCCGTCACGTTGTGCTGGGTCAGGCCCTGCCCCCAGACCGTCCACAGCACCCAGGGGGTCGTGTCCAGGGTGTGCGGCTGGGCGCTGTTGACCGGCACGTGGAACGACTCGGCCATCACGCGCGGCTTGCCGTAGTCGGCGAGCCCGTCGTACCAGCGCTTGGTCCACACCCCGCCCTGGAACGGCTGTTGCGGGCTGCCGCTGTAGTCGTCGACGCCGACCACGTCCACATATCTTTCCCCCGGGTAGTAGTCCCACGGTTCGCTGCCGTGGAGGTGGTCCCAGGCGTTCGGGGACCACACGAAGATGAGGTTGTGGAGGTTGCGGGTCTCCACCAGGTAGTCGTAGAGCGTCCGCCACAACCGGGTGTACTGGTCCGGTGCGAGCGCCGACCACCAGAAGCCCTCCTGGGCCCCGGCGTTCATCTCGTGGTACGGACGGAAGAGTACGGGTACGTCGTGCGCGGCCAGATAGGCGAGGTGGTCCGCGACGAACGACAGGTCGTGCAGGAGCGCTTCGTGGTCCGCGGTGCCCGGCGTCAGGAGCCGGGTGATCCAGTCGCCGTCGCGGACGGCGGGCGAGTTGCGCCGCTTCGTCTCGTCATATCCCTTGACGGGGCTGCCGGGCCACGGCTGATGGAACGACATGCCCACGAGCCCGGCGGGCCGGCCGCCGTTGGACGGCAACGCCGAGGCGGAGCCGTCGCTGCGGGGCTCGCGGCCGTCGGTGTTGTACGTGCCGTCCGCCGCGCGCGGCAGACCGCTCCACACGCCGACGGCCAGGTCCACGGCGTCGTCGGTGTAGGCCCATGGCGCACGGTGGTTGGGCCAGGCGGCCGAGTAGGGACGCGGGCGGTCCACGCCCCAGCCCTGCTGCCCGTATCCCGGGCCAAGATCAATTTCTACGAAGCCGGGAAACTTCCCCGTGATGTCCCAGGCTTTTCGGTAGTAGTAGCCCGGCGGCTTCACGCCTCGGTAATCGCCGTAGTCGGCGTTGTACAACTCATTGTGGAGTTCCACATGTTGACCGATGACCGTCTTGGTCGTCCGTCCGGCGCGGGCGTCGTTCTCCAGATCGGCGAGCATCGCGAACACCGCGCGGGCGGCGGGAGAGGCCGACGGATCACGTCGCGCCAGGTCACGCCCGACCGGCGCGAGCCGCGCCACGGCACCGGGCGCCGCCCCGGAGGCCTCGATTCCGGCGTAGCCGAGCGCTGCCGCCACGGCGGCGCCGCCGCTGAAAATCGCCGTACGGCGCCTCACGCCCGCTCCCCCTATGTGTCTTATGTGCCACGTCTGCCCGCGCGTCCCATTCAATCCCCAGCAGGCAGACGCACGATGAACGCGAAAAGTTGCACGGCCTTCACACCAGGATGCGAAGCCAGGTCCCGCGCCGGAAAAGAATAACTCGGACCAACTCCCTTGAAGTGCCCTAAAAAGGGGACCGGGCTGTGCCGAGAATCACTGAACGGGTGGCGATACCAGGCCGGCCGCGTGATGACGAGCTGCACCCGGTCACGGGCGTCGAGTTTGGCCGGCAGCCGCGCCATGTGCGCCTTGACGGTGGCGACGCTGATCGTGAGCCGGCCGGCGATCTCACCCTTGGTCAGACCCCGCCCCACAAGGGTCAGCACCTCGCGCTCCCGCCCGGTGAACGACCTGCACCAGGGAGGGGCTGGCCTGCACGCGCCAACGCCCGCGCCCCCGGCAGGCGGGGCGCGGGCGTCTCGGGGTGGGCAGGCTCAGGCGGCGGGCCCGTAAGGATCCGGGCCGGAAGGGCCGCGACCGCAAGGGCCGCGACCGAGGGTCAGACGGTGGCCGGGACTCGGGGCTGCTCCGGCTCGGCGGCCGGGGCGGGGGCCTCCGCCGGGGAGAAGGACGCCTTGTTGAACGCGTCCAGGTCCAGGATCTTCTCCCGGGACGAGACGATGACGGGGACCAGCGCTTGGCCCGCCACGTTCGTCGCGGTGCGCATCATGTCCAGGACCGGGTCGATCGCCATGAGCAGGCCGACGCCTTCGAGGGGCAGGCCCAGGGTGGAGAGGGTCAGGGTCAGCATGACCGTGGCGCCGGTCAGGCCGGCCGTCGCGGCGGAGCCGATGACCGACACGAAGGCGATCAGGACGTAGTCGCCGACACCGAGGTGCACGTCGAAGATCTGGGCGATGAAGATCGCGGCGAGCGCCGGGTAGATCGCGGCGCAGCCGTCCATCTTCGTGGTCGAGCCGAACGGCACCGCGAAGGACGCGTACTCCTTGGGGACGCCGAGGCGTTCGGTGACCTTCTGTGTCAGCGGCATCGTGCCCACCGAGGAGCGGGAGACGAAGGCCAGCTGGATCGCGGGCCAGGCGCCCTTGAAGAACTGGAGCGGGTTGACCTTGGCGACGGTGGCGAGCAGCAGCGGGTAGACGCCGAACATCACCAGGGCGCAGCCGACGTAGACGTCGGCGGTGAAGGTGGCGTACTTGCCGATGAGGTCCCAGCCGTAGTCGGCGATGGCGAAGCCGATGAGGCCGAGGGTGCCGAGCGGGGCGAGCCGGATGACCCACCACAGGGCCTTCTGGAGGAGTTCGAGGACGGCTTCGCTGAGCGTGAGGATCGGCTTGGCCTTCTCGCCGAGCTGGAGCAGCGCGATACCGGCGACGGCGGCCATGAACACGATCTGCAGGACGTTCAGTTCGGTGAACGGGGTCACCACGTCCGTCGGGATGATGCCGGTGAGGAAGTCCAGCCAGGAGCCCGTGTGCTTGGGGAGCTTGCCGTCCTTCGGGGTCAGGCCGGTGCCCGAACCCGGGTTGGTGAGCAGGCCGATGGCGAGGCCGATGGCCACCGCGATCAGCGACGTGATCATGAACCAGAGCAGGGTGCGGGTGGCGAGCCTGGCCGCGTTGTTGACCTTGCGCAGGTTGGTGATCGACACCAGGATCGCGAAGAAGACGAGCGGGGCGACGGCCAGCTTCAGGAGCTGGACGAAGATGTCGCCGATCTGGCCGAGGGTGTCCTTCAGCCAGCCGATGTCCTGGCTGCGGGCGAGCCAGCCGAGCAGGCCGCCGAGGACGAGACCGGCGATGATCTGGGCCCAGAACGGGAACTTCGAGGATATGGAGAAGCCGGACTTGGGCTTCTCCGGTTCGGTCGCGGAGGACGCAGAGGACGCGGAGGACACGGAAACACTCCCGGGTGAGCGGAGACGGGGACGGATCGACGTTCAGAGATGAGCGCGGCGCCCGTTCACGAGGGACTGGTCGCGTGGACCGGTCACGTAAGGCTGGGGACACCGCCGCATGATGCCGGGGTCAGACGTCGCGGCAACAGACCGCGGACATGCAGCGGCAGAGGTCGACATGCAGACGCGCCACGAGCGGAACGTCTCCGCTGGTGGGGTGCTGGTGCACAGCTGCTGTCATCACGTCGAACACGTTAACACTTGAACTTTGAGAACCTCAAAGCAGTTCTTTTACCTGCGATGACCCGCCCACCCCGCGCACCGGACACGACGACGGCCCGGTCCGAAGCGGAGTGCTTCGGACCGGGCCGTCGACGTGAGGGAGGGGGTTACGTGAGCGAGAGCATCACGTGAGGGAGGCGGCTACGTGAGCGAGGGAGCTACTGGACGACGCCGTCCTCCTGCGAACGGTTCGCCTCCAGCTTCGCCTTGGCGCTCTCGACCTTGCCGACGATCTGCGCGGACATCGCGTCACGCTGCTTGCGCAGGAGTACGTAGCTGAGCGGCGCGGAGATGACCAGCGCGAGCAGGATGATCCAGATGAAGTTCGAGTTGCCGTTGCCCTTGGGCACGATGCCGAACTGGACCAGCAGGCCGACGAAGACCAGGCTGCCGATGAAGATCCCCACGCGCAGCATGGTGTACCAGATGGTGGCGCTCGGCTTTGCGGCGTTCACGATCGACCTTCTCTCTACGGTGGCACCTGCCCGACTAGTGAAGCACGCCCACAAATGGATCAGTTCAGCGGGCGGGGCTCCACGGACCGCGGCTCCGGCGGGCTCAGGTCAGCGGGAGCAGCATGATGATGTCGTCGCGGTCGTCGCCGGCGGCGACCCGGATCGCGCCGGGCACCCTCCCGACCTCCTTGTAGCCGCACGAGGCGTAGAACCGGTCGACGCCGGTGCCGCCCCGGCAGGTGAGCCGGATCCCCTCGATGCCGTCGAGTCCGCGTACGGCATCCGCGGTCGCCGCCAGCAGGTCGCGGCCGTACCCCTTGCCCTGGTGACCGGGGTGCACCATGACCGTGTACAGCCACACCCAGTGCGTCATGAGGCGGTGGGTGTTGTACGCGATGAACGCGGTGGCCGCGACCCGCCCGTCCGCGTCGAACCCGACGAGGAGCCGCATCCGCCCCTCGGCCATCGCCGTGAGGTGCTTGAGCAGTTCGGGGCGTACGTCCTCGACGGTGACGGGCGGCACGAAGCCGACGGCCCCGCCCGCGTTGGACACCTCGGCCCACAGGGCGAGGAGTCCGTCACGCAGGGCGGGGGTGACCGGCGGGTCGAGCCGGAACATCAGCGCCACGGGAGCCTCGTTCGCAACGCGCCGCTCAGAAACGCATGAGCTGCGGCGTCTCGCGCAGCTCCGTGTCCGGGCCCGGGTACTCGCGGATGATCTCGTACCGCGTGTTGCGCTCCACGGGACGGAAGCCGGCCTCGCGGATGAGGTCGAGCAGGTCGTCGCGGGTCAGCTTGTTGGGGGTGCCGTAGTTGTCGGCGTCGTGCGTGATCTTGTACTCGACGACCGAGCCGTCCATGTCGTCGGCGCCGTGCTGGAGCGCGAGCTGGGTGGTCTGGAGGCCGTGCATGACCCAGAAGCACTTCACGTGCGGCACGTTGTCGAAGAGCAGCCGCGAGACCGCGAAGGTCTTGAGCGCCTCGGCGCCGGTCGCCATCGTGGTGCGCGCCTGGAGCTTGTTGCGGACCTTGCCGTCCTGCATGTCCACGAAGTCGTGCTGGTAGCGCAGTGGGATGAAGACCTGGAAGCCGCCGGTCTCGTCCTGGAGCTCGCGCAGCCGCAGCACGTGGTCGACGCGGTGGCGCGGTTCCTCGATGTGCCCGTACAGCATGGTCGCCGGGGTCTTGAGCCCCTTCTCGTGGGCGAGGCGGTGGATGCGCGACCAGTCTTCCCAGTGGGTGCGGTGGTCGACGATGTGCTGACGCACTTCCCAGTCGAAGATCTCGGCGCCGCCGCCGGTCAGCGATTCGAGGCCGGCCTCGATCAGCTCGTCGAGGATCTCGCTCGCGCTGAGCCCGGAGATCGTCTCGAAGTGGTGGATCTCGGTCGCCGTGAACGCCTTGAGCCCGACGTTCGGCAGCGCCTCCTTGAGGGCCTTGAGCGAACGCGGGTAGTAGCGCCAGGGCAGCGTCGGGTGCAGCCCGTTGACGATGTGCAGCTCGGTGAGGTTGTCGTTCTCCATCGCCTTGGCGAGGCGGACGGCCTCCTCGATGCGCATCGTGTACGCGTCCTTCTCGCCCGGCTTGCGCTGGAACGAGCAGTACGCGCACGACGCCGTGCACACGTTGGTCATGTTGAGGTGACGGTTGACGTTGAAGTGGACGACGTCGCCGTTCTTGCGGGTGCGGACCTCGTGGGCGAGGCCGCCGAGCCAGGCCAGGTCGTCCGACGCGTACAGCGCGACGCCGTCCTCACGGCTGAGCCGCTCACCGGCCCGGACCTTCTGCTCCAGCTCGCGCTTGAGTCCCGCGTCCATCAAGGCCGCCTCCCATATGTGTGTCTTTCAGGCTCCACCCAAGGTACGCCCCGCCCTACTCGGGAAGTTCCCCGACCCGGTTCTCCCACTTCGTGGAGAGCACGATCGTGGTACGGGTGCGCGAGACGCCCTTGGTCGAGCCGAGGCGGCGGATCGTCTTCTCCAGGCCGTCGACGTCACCGGCGCGGATCTTGAGCATGTACGAGTCGTCGCCGGCGATGAACCAGCAGTCCTCGATCTCGGCGAGGTCGCGCAGGCGCCGGGCCACGTCCTCGTGGTCGGCGGCGTCGGAGAGCGAGATGCCGATCAGCGCGGTGACGCCGAGGCCGAGCGATGCGGAGTCCACCGTGGCGCGGTATCCGGTGATGACACCGGCCGCTTCCAGACGGTTGATGCGGTCGGTGACGCTGGGGCCCGAGAGCCCGACGAGCCGGCCCAGTTCCGCGTACGAGGCCCTGCCGTTCTCCCGCAGTGCCTGGATGAGCTGCCTATCGACGGCGTCCATATGCCTGAAGCCTTCCATTGTTCAGCGATACCGCGAGTTTACGTGTAGAATCTAAGGCATGCAGGGACGACACCCTGCGAATCATTCAGCTGTGTGGATAAATTTCCAGCAGATCAAAGACGATCTATCAGGAGTTGTCACCGTGTACACGATCGAGATGGCCTACGCCCGCATGCGCGAGCTTCAGGACCTGGCCAACCGGTCCCGTGCCCACCAGACCGCGACGAAGCCCCGCGCCCCCAAGCGCGCCGCCAAGAAGCGCTAATCCCGGCGAGAGCCTCCTTTGAGGTCGCGGCCCCGCTCGGCGGGGGCCTGCCCCGATCCGAGCTCGCCCTCCCAGCGGCGGTACAGACCGTGCGGCACCCCTGCCGCATCGAGCACCCGCCCCGCGACGAAGTCCACCAGATCCTGGATATGCGTCGCGCCCGCATAAAACGCCGGAGAGGCGGGCAGCACCACGGCTCCCGCCTCGTCCAGTGTCACCAGGTGCTTGAGCGTCTGACCGTTCAACGGCGTCTCGCGCACCGCGACCACCAGCCTCCGCCGCTCCTTGAGCGTCACGCTCGCGGCCCGCTGCAACAGGTCCTTCGAAAGCCCGAGCGCGACCCCGGCCACACAGGCCGTCGACGCCGGCACGATCAGCATCCCCTTCACCGCGTACGACCCCGACGAGGGCCCGGCCGCGAGATCCCCGGCCGCCCAGTGCCGTACGTCCGACACGTCCACGGCGCCGAAGGCGTCCGGCTTGCCGTCCGCGCCCCGCGCCAGCCACGCCCGCAGATCGTCCCGCCAGTGCGCGTCGCGGAACGCGATACCCGTCTCGTCGAGCAGCGTGAGGCGCGAGGCACGCGAGACCACCAGGTCCACGCTCTCGCCGGCCGCGAGCAGCGCGCGCAGCACCGCCGCCGCGTACGGCGTGCCCGACGCGCCCGACACCCCCACGACCCAGGGCGTGCGCTGCTGACTGTGTACGTTCACGTGCTCCACGTGTCCGAGCCTATCCGGCACCCCGCGCACAGGGCGGCGCCAGGTACTAGACCGTCAGGCCCCGCACCACCAGGTCGAGCAGCGCGCATACGAACAGCGCGATCCCGATGAAGCCGTTGACCTGGAAGAACGCCCGGTTGAGCTTGGAGAGGTCGTGCGGCTTCACCAGGGTGTGCTCGTAGAGGAAGGCGGCGAGCACGATGATCAGGCCCAGCCAGAAAAAGACCCCGGCGCCGGTGGCGAGCGCGTACCAGACGAGCAGCGCCATCGTCACGGTGTGGCAGCCGCGGGCTCCGTAGATCGCGGCCGGGATACCGAAGCGGGCCGGCACCGACTTCACGCCGTGGCCGCGGTCGGCCTCCACGTCCTGGCAGGCGTAGATCAGGTCGAAGCCGCCGATCCAGATGCCGATGGCGAGGCCCATGATCACCGCGTCCCACGACCAGGAGCCGGTGATCGCGATCCACGCGCCGACCGGGCCCATCGCCTGCGCGATACCGAGGATGGCCTGCGGGAAGTTGGTGAACCGCTTCCCGTACGGATAGACCACCATCGGGATGACCGCGACCGGCGCGAGCGCCAGGCACAGCGGGTTGAGGGCGGCGGCCGCGCCGAGGAAGACGACCAGCGCGATGAGCGCACCCGTCCACGCCGAGCGCACCGAGACCGCGCCGGTGACCAGCTCGCGGCCGGCGGTGCGCGGGTTACGGGCGTCGATCTCGCGGTCGATGATCCGGTTGCAGGCCATCGCGAAGGTACGCAGGCCGACCATGGCGACGGTGACCAGGAGCAGCCGCCCCCAGTGGATGTTCCTGTCGAACTGGAACATCGCGGTCAGCGCGGCGGTGTAGGCGAAGGGCAGCGCGAAGACCGAGTGCTCGATCATGACCAGGCGCAGAAAGGCCTTGGTGCGGCCCGGCTGCGGGACGGCTGCGGCGGAGGCGCTCACTAGAGTCCGTACTCCTTCCAGCGGCGGTCGACCTTCGCCGCCGTATCCCGGTCCGACTCGACCATGGCGGGCCAGCCGCCGTCGCGCGTGTAGCCCTCCTCGGGCCACTTCGCGGTCGCGTCGATGCCCGCCTTGCCGCCCCAGAACTGCTGGTAGGAGGCGTGGTCGAGGTGGTCGACCGGGCCTTCGACGACGGTCAGGTCACGGGCGTAGTCGGTGTTGCCGAAGGCCCGCCAGGACACTTCGTGCAGGTTGTGGACATCGCAGTCGGCGTCCACGATCACGATCAGTTTGGTGAGCGACATCATGTGCGCGCCCCAGATGGCGTGCATCACCTTCTGCGCGTGCTTGGGGTACTTCTTGTCGATCGAGACGATCGCGCAGTTGTGGAATCCGCCCGACTCCGGCAGGTGGTAGTCCACGATGTCCGGCACGATGATCTTGAGGAGCGGCAGGAAGAACCGCTCGGTGGCCCGGCCAAGGGGCCCGTCCTCGGTGGGCGGACGGCCGACCACGATGGACTGGAGCAGCGGCCGCTTGCGCATCGTGACGCAGTCGATGGTGAGTGCGGGGAACGGTTCCTGCGGGGTGTAGAACCCGGTGTGGTCGCCGAACGGCCCCTCGGGCAGCATCTCGCCCGGCTCCAGCCAGCCCTCGATGACGACCTCGGCGTTGGCCGGGACCTGGAGCGGCACCGTCTTGCAGTCGACCATCTCGATCCGCTTGCCCTGGACGAACCCGGCGAAGAGGTACTCGTCGATGTCGCCCGGCAGCGGCGCGGTGGAGGCGTACGTGACGGCCGGCGGGCAGCCGAAGGCGATCGCGACCGGCAGCCGCTCGCCGCGCTTGGCGGCGACCGCGTAGTGGTTGCGGCTGTCCTTGTGGATCTGCCAGTGCATGCCGATGGTGCGCTTGTCGTGGCGCTGGAGGCGGTAGAGACCGAGATTGCGTACGCCGGTCTCGGGGTGCTTGGTGTGGGTGAGACCCAGGTTGAAGAACGAGCCGCCGTCCTCGGGCCAGGTGAACAGCGCGGGCAGCCGGTCGAGGTCGACCTCGTCGCCCTTGAGCACGACCTCCTGCACGGGGGCCGCCTCCTGCTTCACCTTCTTCGGCGGTACGTGCACCATCGTGCCGAGCTTGCCGAACGCCTCGCGGATGCCGACGAAGCCTTGCGGCAGCTCGGGCTTGAGCAGCCCGCCGATCTTGTCGCTGATCTCGTCGTACGACGTGAGCCCGAGCGCCTTGAGCAGGCGGCGATCGGTCCCGTACACATTCATGGCCAGGGGCATGGAGGCGCCCTTGACGTTCTCGAAGAGGAGGGCGGGGCCGCCGGCCTTGTTGACCCGGTCGACGATCTCGCCGACTTCCAGATGCGGGTCGACCTCGGCCTTGATGCGCTTGAGGTCGCCCTCGCGCTCCAGCGCCCTGAGCAGCGATCGGAGATCGTCATAAGCCATGGGGTCCAGTATCGGGCACCCGATACCCTGGCCGGGTCACCGGGGCCGAGGCACGGCCCGCAACCGTTCCCGGGGGGACCGTTAGAACATGCTCAGGTATCTGCCGTTCCTGCTGGTCCTGGCCGTGTGGATCTACGCGTTCATCGACTGCCTCAACACCCCCGAGTCGGAGGTCAAGGGCCTGCCCAAGGTGGTGTGGATCATCGTGGTACTGCTCTTCGGCGAGGTCCTGGTCGGACCGGTCGCGTGGCTCGTGGCGGGCAAGGTCCGCCGCGCCCCGGCCCGCTGGACGGCCCCGGACGACAACCCGGAGTTCCTGGCGTCCCTGGAGGACCGCAAGCGGCGCGACCTCGACGAGGAGGCATAGCCCTGGGGGGCTTGGCTGCTCGGCGCCGCACCGCATGCGCATACCCAGCCCGTCCGGCCGCTCAGTGCCGCCCACCCCGGCACACCCCGGCATACCCAGCCCGTCCGCCCACTCGTCGCCGCCCACACCGGCACACCCCGGCATACCCAGCCCGTCCGGCGTTTGAGGACGAGCGCCCTTCAGGCGCGAACGGGGTCTGGGGCGGAGCCCCAGGGGCTTGGACCTCAGC